>NZ_SMKP01000079.1:0-43114 GCF_004349015.1 Nonomuraea diastatica | reverse complement strand
GCGAGGGTCGTGGCGACGGAGGTGCCGGGGGCGAGCGCGCCGACGCCGACCCCGACCACGACGCTGGCGATCAGGCCCCACACGGTGGGCCCTGACTGCGTCAGCACGAGCACGCAGGCGCCGCCGCAGAGCAGGGAGCCCGCGTAGATCAGCCCGTAGGGGCCGATGCGCTTGATGAGCCGCCCGGCCAGGAAGCTCGACACGACGACGGCCACCGACGTGGGCGTCAGCCACATGGCCACTTCGAGCATGGGATAGCCGAGGTGCAGCAGGTAGAGCGGCTGCACGGTCAGCAGCCCGTACGACAGCGCGCCGAAGCCCCAGGTCGCCAGCCAGCCCCAGACGAAGCGGGGCCGCCGCCACAGGGCCAGGTCGATGGCGGGGAGCCGGTGGTGCCTGGCCTGCGCGAGCGCGCCGCCCAGCAGGGCCAGCGCGGCGAGCGCGAGCCACAACACGTCCGTGCCCCAGGCCATCGCCTTGGAGATGGCCAGCACGATGATCGCGATGCCGGCCGCGAGCAGCCAGGCGCCCAGCACGTCGGGGACGCCCTTGGCGCCGGCCCGCCTGCCGGATGGGAGCCAGGCGCAGGCGATCAGCAGCGCGACGCCGATGACGACGTCGGGGATGAACAGCGCCCGCCATCCGACGGAGGCGGCCAGCCAGCCGCCGCCCGCCTGCATGAGCAGGCAGCCGAGGCCGGACGCGGAGCTCCACAACGCGATCGCGCCGCGCCGCTCCGACTCCGGCAGCTCTCCCAGCAGCAAGCCGAGGCTGGCCGGGATCATCGCGGCCGCTCCCGCGCCCTGGACCGCCCGCGCCGCCAGCACGTACGACCAGGGCTCCACGGTGACGGCGGCGATCCCGCCCAGGACGAACACCACAAGGCCGACGGCCAGCACCCGCCGGCGGCCGAACAGGTCGGCCCACCGGCCCGCGGTGGCCAGCAGCGCCGCGATCGGGATGAACGCCGCGCTGGTCAGCCAGACCAGGTCACCGAGCGGCATGCCCGCGCCGGCGGGCGTGTACCGCAGCACTCCGACTGCCAGGGTGGTGGCCGTGGTGTCGGCCATCACCGTCAACATGACACCCGCACCGACCAGCCGCAGCATCACGCCGTGACGGCGGTCAGCGCCGGCCGTGCTCGTTCCCCGGACGGCCGCTGGTGACGAACGCACGTGGTCCCTCCCTGTCAATCTCGGTGTGGATCTTCGGTGTGGATCTTCGGTTGCCCGGCCGCCCGGCACACTCCGGCTGTGCGGACGGCGGATCAGGATGGGTGGGGTCAGGCGCCGTACCGGCCGGGAGAGAGCAGGCCGTCCGGGTCGAGCGCCGTCTTGAGCCTGTGCAGCATGCCGAGGCTGGCGGTGCTGGTCTCGGACCAGACGTCGGCGGCCGCGTGGTCGATGTCGGAGCGGTAGATGGCGCAGCCGTTGGCGCGCAGGACGCAGCTGCCGTCGTTGCGGAGCTGGTGTGCCCGGTAGGGGGCGTCGGGCGCCCCGCGGTCGAAGAAGATCTGCATGACGCCGTTGGCCATGTGCCTGCTCACCAGGTTCCACTCGACCATGAGGGCGGTGGTGTGCGCGT
Organism: Nonomuraea diastatica; assembly: GCF_004349015.1. Classification (NCBI taxonomy): domain Bacteria; kingdom Bacillati; phylum Actinomycetota; class Actinomycetes; order Streptosporangiales; family Streptosporangiaceae; genus Nonomuraea; species Nonomuraea diastatica. The sequence continues at coordinate 41,530 of NZ_SMKP01000079.1, read as the reverse complement.
CGACGGCCGTCTGCAGGGCGGCCAGGACGTGCTCGGTCTTCCGCGCGTGCATGGGCATCAGCGGCAGCAGCGCGAGGAAGCCCATCGGGCCCTCGTCGATCTGGTCGCAGGAGGTCACGCCGAGCGCGTTGTGCACGCCCATGCAGGTGGGGATGCCCTGGGCCATGAGCGCTCTGGGGTAGAGCGGGTCGCCGGCGTCGACCTCGGTGGCGTCGGCCACGCGCAGCGCCTCGGCGCCCTCGACCTCGATGAGCGCCTTGCGCAGCAGTTCCTCGGCCAGTTCGACCGTGGCGTCGCTGCCCATGAGCGGCCCGAGGATGGTGAACAGGCCGGGGTCGACGCCGGCGGGCAGCGCCCAGTCGCCGTGGCCGGGCGTGAGCGACAGTTCGCGCACGCGCATCAGTCCCTCGGCCGGGTTGCCGCGGCGCAGGAACCCGGTCATCGCGCCGACCGCGACGGCCACCTGGTCGCGCGGGATGCGGCCGTGCACGAGAGCGACGGTCTGCGGACGCGGCACGAGCGAGACGGCCATGGCGGTGACGATGCCCAGGTTGTGCTGGACGAACGAGGACGTCAGGTCCGGCCCGGCGACCCGCCCGTGGTAGCGCCCCGCGGGATCGAGCCCGCCCGTGGTGACGACGCTGCCGTCGGCCAGCACGGCCTCGATCCCGGCGACGTCGTGGACGCGGGAGCGGATGCAGCCGTCGCCGCGGTCGAGCGCGTTGCCGATGACGGAGGTGTCGGCGCACGAGGCGGTGACGTTCAGCATCCAGGGGGTGCCGCGCAACACCTCGGCGAGCTGTGCCTGGGTCACTCCCGGCTCGATGACCGCGAATCCGGCTTCGAGGTCGAGGCTGCGTACGCGGTTCATGCCGCCGAGGTCGACGACCAGGTTGTCGTCGGTGACCGGCATGGCCGAGCCCATGCCCCAGTTCCTGCCGGTGCTGATCGGGTAGAGGCGGCGCCTGGCCGTCATGGCCTGGCGTACGAGCGCGCGTACCTCGTCAAGCGTGCGCGGCGTCTCGATGCCCGCCAGGGAGCGTGGCTGGTGTCCCCCGACGTCACGCGACCTCAGCTCCGGTCGCGACAGATCCTGCATGACTCTCCTCAAAGATCAGATATCGCTCGATGGGGGCACACTTCAGGCAGTGTGCTGGAGCAGGTCGTCGATGGAGCCGATGGCCTGGTTGGACATCTCCCTGATCTCGAGCAGCCGCTGCTCGACGTACTCGTCGGGCTCGTCGGGGGGGAGGGTGTCGGGGAAGGCGAGCGTGCCGTGCGGCCCGGCCTGCGCGGGGATCTCGTGCAGGCCGTACGGGTGGCGCCGGGCGTGCCCGGTGTCCCGGTGCCCGGTGTCCCGGTGCCCGGTGTCCCGGTGCTCGGTGTCTCGGGGCTCGGTGTCTCGGGGCTCGTGCCTGGCGCGGGCGGGCAGGTGCGGGGGGGTTCGCATGACGGGAGCTCTCCTACCGGACTTGTGTGGGGTTTCCGGGTGACCGCTCGCCCTTGAGCGGATCGAGGTCAGCGTGCGTCCTCCGTACGGCCGAGGTGTTCGGCCCGTGGAGCGGCGGCCGCGCGGGTCACGCGTGGCACGCCGTGGTTGATGACGCTCGCGGCGATGCGGCGTTCTGCCAGCCCCATGTGAGGGCGGCCGACGCCTGGGGTGCTCGGCCGGGCGCCGGCCGAGCCACGGATCATGGTGCTGGCGTGCACCCAGCGGCGCGACTCCGTCAGCACGTCCCGCTGCGCGCGGGGCAGGTCGCGGTGCCGCGCGTACTGCTCGCAGACGGCACGGGCGAGCACCCGCGCCATGACGAGGTGCTCCTCGCAGGCGCGGGCGACCTTCGCCTCCAGGCCGGCGACCTGCGCGAGGAGGAGCTGCAGATGCGACAGCTCGGAGCTGCGCTCGAACCCGGCGAGCTCGGCCAGCCGTTCCGGCCAGCGCAGCCGCCGCTCGATCGAGGCGCAGACGGCCGTGGCCACCTGCGCGGGCGGCTCGTCGTCCGGGTCCTGCCCGTCGAGCTGCACGGCCCGCTGGGCGGTGTGCCCGAAGTCGGCCAAGCGGCGCAGCCCGCTCTGCAGCAGGCGTACGCGGTTGTGCAGGCAGGCGGCGCTCCAGCCGAGGACCAGCAGGCGGTCGGCGTCCGCCTCGCAGTGCCAGCCGACCAGCGCCACTTCGCGGGCCATGCGGTGGTGCAGCACCCACGGCTCCGGTGCGGCACCGGCGTCCACCGGCGTCTCGATCCACACCTGCAGCCCGCCGGGCGGCAGGTCGCCGACGCCGATCTCCATGCCCTCGGGGGCCACCCTGGCGCAGATCCGCTGGACCACGCGCTGCTGCGCGGCCACCTCCGGCGCGACGGGCACCGGGCCTGGCAGCACACGCTCTGGGGCCACTTGCGCCCTGGGCTCGATGCTCATCTGGGGCCACCTCCCAACCCGTGGTCTTTCGACCTACGTAAATTCACACTTAATGGTGCCGCCTCGATCGTCGTCAGGCAGCGGTTCTCTGTCAACTGTCACTTTACGAATGGCATGAATCCCATCGGCTGTCCAGACGTGAACCAGCGACTCCCCGCAGGTGAATGCCGGGTTACCGGCGCGAGGTGATCTAGAGTCCGTACCGTTGGCGTACGGGCGAAAGGCGAGGCCGGTGCTGGTGCACACAACCGTGGTCACGGCCCTGTCGATGGCCCTGTCGATGGCCCTGTCGGCGGCCGTGAGGCCGCCCGGCGCGCCTGCGCCGGCGCGGGCGCGGCCTGGCTACTGCCTGCTGCCCGACCAGCCCGCATCGGGCGAGGGTTACCTGATCGCCAGTGCTTCCTCACCCGATCTCGTCCATCCTTTTCCGCGGCCGCCCGCGCGGGAGCCGACGGCCTCCGAGCGGCTCGACTTCGCCGGCTTCCCGAACGTGTCGGTGCTCGATGTGACCGGCCGTGGCGGCGCTCCGGAGCGGAAGGTGATCGTCACCTACTCCACGAACGTCGACGAGGTCGTGACCCTCACCAACGCGGCGGCGGTCTCGGACGACGGCGGCGCCGGCTTCGGCCCGCCGAGCCGGACGCCGCTGCGCGAATCGCCCATCGAGCTGCACGACGGCCGCTTCTTCGCCACCGAGTACTATCCGGCCAGGACGGGCCCGCACACGGCCGCCCTGGGCGTGCTCACCTCGTCCTCGCTGGACGACGGCGAGAGCTGGCTGCGTTCCGAGGCGACCCTGACCACGCCGGGCGACCTGCTGCCGGGCGGGGCCGTGCACGGGACGCCGATCCAGCTCGCCGGCGGCACGATCCTGATCACGCTCTACGCCCGTTACAGCGGCACGGGGGCGTACCAGGCCGAGGTGTACGCCAGCGAGGACGGCGGGGCGACGTTCTCGCGGCGCGGGGTGATCGCCACGCCGGCCGAGGGGTTCGCCTACACCGAGGCGGCCGTCGCGCAGACCGTGGACGGCAGCCTGCTGGCCGTGCTGCGCCACGACGGCGGGAAATACTCCACCCTGCGCCAGAGCCGCTCGCTGGACGGCGGCCGCACCTGGTCGCCGGCGCGCGAGCTGCGCTTCACCGGCCGCTCCGGCGCCCCTTTCGCTGACAGGGACTGCGTGGTGCGCGGGGTGGCGCCGAGGCTGCTGCTGACCCCGGCGGGCGTCCTCGTGCTGAGCGCGGGGCGGCCGGACAACTGGCTGGCCGTCTCCCCCGACGGGCGTGGCGAGGCGTGGCAGGAGCCGAGGGTGACGTACCACAACCGTGACGGCATCTGGGACACGCACGGATCGTCCGGCTACACCGGCGTGGCCGCCCTCGGCCCGCACCGGCTGATCCAGGTCTTCGACAACTGCAAACTCCCAGGCGTGCGGCCCGACGGGCGGCTCAACGAGACGGCTTGCCCGGCGCACGGCCGGTTCGAGCACGGCGGCTGGTACGCGATCAAGCGCCGCGTGTTCACCGTGGCCACGCCCGGCCCCGGTCTGCTGGACCTGGCGGCGATGCGCCGGCGCGGCGACCTCACGATCGACACCACCATGACGTGGGCCAGCCCTTACCGGCCCAGGACACGGCCCGCCGCGGCCTTCGACGGCAGCACGGCCTACTGGTCGGCCGCGGTCGCCGCCGGCCGCGGCCGGTACGTCCTGCATCTGGACCGGCCGTACGCCTTCACCCGGATCGGGCTCAGCCTGCGCCCCGGGCGTCCGGCCGGAGCCCGCGTGTACATCTCCCGGGACGGCCGCTCCTGGGGGGAGCCGGCGCTCATTGTCACCGGCAGGACCGACTACGCGATGCGTTACTCGGAGGTCGAGCGCACGGGCCGGCACGTCAAGATCATCCTTGCGCGCACGCGGGACTGCGACCCCGAGATCGGCCGCTCGTGCAGCATGCTCAACGAGGTCGAGCTGTACGGAGCCGGGCCCGGACGGCACGGAAAGGCCCGGGCGCTGACGCCCGCCGCCAGCGGCACGGAAAAGCCCGGGCGCTGATGCCTCTCACCAGCGACCGGGGCTTTTGCCGGTAAGGTCCGCAGCGGCGCGTCCGGCGCCACTGCCCCGTATGTCACCGCTCCGGAGGTAGGTCACCCCCGCGGTGGCCGAACATCCCGTCGGCGTCCCTGTCGCTGGTCACCCCGTCCTCGTCGATCTCCAGCCGCTCCTTGCGGATCTGGCCCTCGACGGTCTCCTCGTGCTGCACGTCCCGCTTGTGAACATGGATCCGCTCGACCGGCCTGCTCTCCTTGCCGACGACCGGACGCTCCTCGTGCAGGACCATCTCGCGATCTTCCTCGCCGATCTCCTGCGCCGCCGTCGCGTCCCCTTCACGGATGGGCTCACGCTCGATCACGAACTCCTCGCGCGAGAGCGGCACCGTCTCGCGGACGGTCTCGGTGTCGACGTACTTGTGGAGGCGGACGCGGCCGGTCTCCCTGCTCTCCTTGCCGATGCGAAGCCGCTCTTCCGACCTGATCATGGAGATGTCGTTCGCGTCGGCGAGGTCGCCGGTGAGCCGTTCGCCGGTGACGTCGGGACCGGCCGTCCTGCCGGCGAAGTCCCGGCGGCCCGTCTCCCCCACGTCGCCCCCTCCGGCCGTCTCCTTGCCCGCTGTGCCGCCCGCCGCGCCTCCGGTGATGAGGTCGTCGCGGGGCGCGTCTGCGGGCCTGTCGGGCCGCTCGCCCGTGACCGGGGTCCGTCCGGTACGCGGTTCGCCGGCGCGCTGCTGCGGGACACCCGAGGGCCGCATGCCGTAGTAGCGGTAGAGGTTGGCCTCCTCGTCGATCGTGAGGCGGTCATCGACGTCGATGTTCGGCGCGCCTTTGATCATCTCCTTGTCGAAGGGGACCCTGATCTCCTCTCCCGAGCGACGGGCGTTGGCCAGAGGTACGAAGGTCTGCTTCATACCGAAGAGCCCCGTGCGTACGGTCACCCACTCCGGCTCGCCCGAGCGATCATTGAGGTAGACCTGGCCCACCTTGCCGATCGACTGACCGTCCGACCCCACCACGTGGCAGTCGAGCAGGTTGCGGATCTCTGTTTCCATTGCCACGACGATCCCCCAATGCGCTCGTCCTGGTTTCAAACAGGACAAATACCCCATATCGCCATAAATCCACATGTGGTCGGGCAGTTTTTGGCCTCATACGGGCATTACTCAAGAGACACACCGTCCCCTTTCGCGCGCCTTCACGTCCGTTCGGCCTCTTCGCCCCTTCACAGCCCTTCACAGCCCTTCACAGCCCTTCACAGCCCTTCACAGCCCTTCACAGCCCTTCACAGCCCTTCACAGCCGTTCGCAGCCCTTCGCGGCCGTTCATGCCCCGCCATGAGGCCGTGTCGGCCACCGTGGGCGCGCCGGCCGCCCCCGCGTTCGGCGGACGGGCGCGGGGCCCCTACAGGAAGCTCAACGCGAGGGTGGTGTGGCGCTTCTCGATGACGGCCGCCCCGCCGCCGGGAACGGGCCCCTGGTACGCCCGGACGCGCAGCGTGCCCGCCTCCGGGCGGCCGGCCGCGTCCCATGCCCTCACGTGCCCGGCCAGGTCGGCCGCCAGCCCGGCGCCGCCGGGTCCGTGACCGCGGGCCACCAGCGGCCCTTCCTGAACGGCCAGCAGGGCGATGCCACCGTCGCCGAGTATGCCCGCCGTGGCGCCGTATCCCGGGCCCAGCCTGCCGCTCAGCGCGCACCAGCGGGGTTCGTGCAGCGCCAGCCACAACGAGACGCCCAGGCCCGCCATGAACGGCGGCGCGTGCTCGATCACGCCGGTGTCGATCTCGGTGGGCGCGGCCTGTAGCGCGGCCGCCACGTCGCCGACCTCCCGCGGCTCCGGCAGGGTCAGCGTCAGCTCAGGGTCGCGGCGCACCGTCACGATCGCCTCCGTGCCGGCGAACGGGCCGCGCATCCGCATGAACCCGCACGGCACCACCGACACGCTCTCCCAGCAGCTCTCGGCGCGCTCCATGGCCACCGACACCTGCACGCCGCGCAGGTCGAGCGGCACCACCAGCCGCCCCGCCGGCGCCAGTTGCTCCAGCCAGGCCGGGGCCAGGTCCCAGACGCCCACCGTGGCGATCACGCGGTCGTAGGGGGCGAGCGGCGGGTGCCCCTGGGCGCCGTCGGCGCACACCACCTCGACCTCGGGTGTCCCGGCGGCGGCGAGGTGGTTCCTGGCCCGGGCCACGACGTCGGCGTCGATGTCGACGCTCACCACCCGGCCGGCGGGACCGGTCAGGCGGGCGAGCAGCGCGGCGTTGTAGCCGGTGCCCGCGCCGATCTCCAGCACCCGGTGGCCGGGCAGCACGCCGAGCTGGTCGAGCATGGTCGCCATGATCGCGGGCTGGGAGGACGAGCTGATCGGCCGGCCCGCCTCGTCGCGTTTGGTGACGATGGGCTGGTCGCGGTAGGCGTCCTCGGGGTCGACGCCGGGCACGAAGAGGTGGCGGGGCACCGCGAGCAGCGCGGCGGCCACGGGCTCGCCGACGTGCCCGCGCTCGCGCAGCGCCGCCACCATGCCTTCCCGCAGCGCCGCGAATTCCATGGGCCCCATTGTCCACGAGCCGGTGTGCGGCCGCGCCCTTCCCGAGAAGTTGGTAAAGAAATGGTCACGAAGGGTTGAGCCGGAGCGAGGAGGGAAGGGCAGCCAACTCGTGAACGTCGAACGTGAGGAGGAGCCGTAGTGCTCACCCTGACAGCCAACGCAGCCCAGGCGATCCGCGACCTGACCGCGGCCGCGCCCGAGCCCACCCAGAGCGGGATCCGCATCTCGTCTCAGGGCGAGGGCGCGAGCTCGCTCACCCTTTCCCTGGCCACCGCCCCGGAACCGGCGGACGAGGTGGTCGAGTCGGAAGGAGCTCGGGTCTACCTCGATCCGGTGGCTGCCACTGTGCTGGAGGACAAGTCCCTGGACGCCGGAGCCGACGACCAGGGGAGCGTGTCCTTCCTGGTCACCGAGCAGAGCGCCTGACGCGGCCTCCGCCGTGCCGGACCCGATCGGCGGTCCGGCACGGCGGGTGTCCGCTCAGCCGTCGCCGAGCAGCTTGTCGAGATAGCGCAACTGCTCCTCGGACTGGAAGCCGCCGCCGCCCTCGTGGTTGTTCCAGGGCCACACCGTGATCTCCTTGGGACCCTGCCAGTGGTTGTAGGCGGCGAACACCGTGGACGGCGGGCACACGTCGTCCATCAACGCCACCGAGTACAACGCCGGGACCCGCCCGCGCGCCGCGAAGTTCAGGCCGTCGAAGTACGACAGCGTGCGGAACACCTGGTCCGCGGTGTCGCGCCGGGTCGCGAGGAAACGCACCAGCTCCTGGTACGGATCACGCCCGGTGATTTCGACGGCGCGCCTGAAGTGGGTCAGGAACGGCACGTCGATGAGCGCGGCCTTGACCGACGGGTGCAGCGCGGCGGTGGCCTGCGCGATGCCGCCGCCCTGGCTGCCGCCCGAGACGATGATGCGCGCGGCGTCGACCGCCGGGTGCTCGATCGCCGCGTCCACGGCCCTGACGGCATCGGTGAAGACGCGCCGGTAGTAGTAGTCGTCCGGGTCGAGGATGCCGCGGGTCATCATGCCCGGCGCCTGCGGTCCCGCGCTGCCGTGCGGGTCGCCGGTGGTGCCGGGGCTGCCCACGTTGCCGCCGCCGTGGCCGCGCGTCTCCATCACGAACACCGCGTATCCGGCGGCCGGCCACATCAGGTGGTCCTTGGGGAATCCGCGCCCGCCGCTGTAGCCGATGTAGTGCATCACGCACGGCACCGGGCCGTCCGCGCCCTTCGGCAGCAGGAACCAGCCGTTGATCCGGTGACCGCCCCAGCCGGTGAACGAGACGTCGAACACGTTCACGGCGGCGAAGGGCAGGTCGTACGGGACGTACTCGGCGGCCGGCCCGGACTCCGCGGTCTCGGCCAGGGTGCGGGACCAGAACGCGTCGAAGTCGGCGGGCTCGTCGCGGTCGGGAAGGTAGCCGCGGAGTTGCTCAAGGGGCATGTCGAACAGGGGCACGAGGTCTCCAACCTGTAGCGGGATCAATGACATTTCATCGCATAGCGCTGGTAAGCGCTATCCCGCACCCCTTTGTTCGAACGAGCCTCCGCCGGGTAGGCGATCACCTGTGACTGAACACGTGGTCGAAGTTCCCTACTCGCACCTCTATCCCGGCCTGGTCTTGGACGCCCCCGCCGGCGCCTTCGACTTCCTCGTGCTGTTCGGCGACGACTCCGAGTCGCGGGCGCAGCTGGTGAGCGACGACACCGGGCGCCCGGTGCTCAGGATGGGCGGCTACATGACGGCCAGGGGCACCGTCATCGACGAGCGCGTGTGGACCGTACGCGAGAGCGTGCGGCACGGGAACCGCGTCCGGCTGCGCCTGGGCCGCTCCCTCCCCTGACCGCACCCTCCCGACCGGGCCGTCCCGTGACCGCGCCGTCCTGACCGCGCCGTCCTGACCGCGCCTCCTGACCGGGCCGTCAGCGGGATTCCGGTCGCGAGGAGTCGCCGCCGGCGTCGCAGGCGCCCGCCTTGGTGTTCGCCACCTTCCACTCCGCGCCCGGGAACGGGCTCATGAAGTGCGTCAGCAGGTCCACCGCGTAGTCCGGCACCTGCCCCCCGGGGTCGAGCAGCGAGACCATCTGAGGACCGTCGGCGCCGCGCAGGGTGATGGAGTTCTTGCCGCCCCCGGCGACGAAACCGGGTTTGGCGTCCACCGTCAGGCAGGCCACGCTGAACCCGGCGGCCTTGATCTCCTGCTTGGCCCCGATGCGCCTCATCCGCTGGTCGTAGCGGCGCATGGCGAGCGACTTGGTGCCGCCGATCCGTACCGACTCGTGGAAGAGATCGTTGCCGATGTCCCTGCTCAGCTTGACGTCCAGGGAGACGTCCGGCCGCAGGTCGACACCATCGGCCGACAGCTTCAGCCGTCCGTAGTTCCCCTCGAAGGCGGGCGTCACGTAGCCGAGGGCGGGTGGCGCCTTCATGCCGAACGGGATCTTGCCCGGCCTGATCCGCAACCACGACATGCCCTGCACCGACAGCGCGACGTCGTCGACCGCGCTCTTGCCGAGCCCGAACTGGCCGGCCACCTGGTAGGTGAGGAAGCCTTTGGTGTGCGGGACCTCCTTGCTCACCGCGATGCGCTGCTTGGCGACCGGGTCCATCCGCAGTCCGGCGCGCAGCGTGATGCGGCCGGTGGCGACGGGTTTCGAGACGAGGTTGAGCGACTGGTCGGGGTTCATGCGGATGGTGGTGTCGGAGGCCAGGTTCTTGACCGCGACCGCCACGTCCCCGAGGCGGCCCTTCGGGTCGATCAGACCGCCTTCCACGCCCAGATAGCCGTCGAGGGTGTTGACGCCGCCCAGCGCCTTGTACGTGACGGCCGGCACGCTGAACCCGGCACCGGAGGCGTCGGCGTCCACCCCGAACCGGGCGGGCACGTCGGAGAAACGCAGCTCGCCGGTGCCCTTGCCGGGCAGGGTGACCTTGGCGCTGAGGCGCTCGACGGCAGCGGAGTTCGTCACGCGGATGCGGGTCTTGGCGCCGTACGTGCCCTGGACGGCCACGGCGGCGGGGACCGGATCGACCGCGACCCTGCCGCGCACCCCGCCCGACTCCGCGTGCACGTCGAGGCTGCCCAGGGTGGCGGCGGGCTCGATGCGGTATCCGGCGTTCACGGCGTTGCCCTTGGCGACGTCGAACGGCCCCAGCGCCATGCTGGTGATCTTGGAGGGCAGCCCGGTCAGGGTGGCCCTGGCCTTGATCGGCACGGGCGCCAGCACGCTGCTGGCCAGGTAGACGCCCAGGCTCTTGCGCTTGGGGCTGAACCCGGAGAATCCGAACGTCTTGCCCGCCAGGTCGACCGAGACCTGCTGGGGCAACCCGGTCACGTCCAGGTAGCCCTGGAGCCCGTAGCAGCCGCGCTGCGGCGTGCAGAAGGGCCCTGGGGAGCAGCCCTTCGATCCGGTGGCGCAGCCTCCGTCCACCAGGGACACGCCGCCGCCGGGCAGGGCGGGGGCGGCCCGCATGCGGTCGAGTGCCGCGACCTTGCCCAGCCAGGCGCGGGCGCGCACGTCGAGGCGGGAGCCCTCGTACGTGAGCTTGCCGCCGGCGGAGGTGACGGCCAGGCGGCCGGGCGCGGGTCCGAGCGTGCCGATCAGGCCGAAGCGGGTGTCGCCTCGGGTGACGTCGGCGTCGACGGCGAGGGTCTGCTTGGCCGAGCGGAAGTCGGCGGCGAAGCCTTCGGCGGCCGGGGTGAACTCGACGTGTTCGAGCCCGTTGACCAGCACGCTGGCGTCCATGTCGCCGGAAGCCTGGTCGTAGTGCGCGGCCAGGTGGGGGCCCGTGGGCGACTTGGCGCCGTCGTGGTTGGTGAAGGCCAGCTCGGCCGTCCCGACGGGGCCCGACTGGCCGCGGAAGCGGTAGGACGTGGCGTTCCACGAGGCGTCGAAGCGGGCCGGCACGTCGCGTACGTCGGCGGCGGCCCTCACGTAGCGGTCACCGAGCTTGACCCTGGCCAGCGCCGTCACCTTGTCGATCGGGGCGGCGGCGGTCCAGGTGAGCGTTCCCGCCTTCGTGTCGGCGACGAGCTCGGCCTGCTTGCCCAAGCCTTTGGCGCTCACCCGCAGGTCCTCGCCGGTCGGCTGCTTCACGTACGCTTTATTGGCATAAATCCGCAGTTCGTCGAGCTTTTTGGACGCGGCGACCCGCATCGTGGACCGCTCGCCCAGCTCCCATGACGCCTTGACGTCGTCGTGCACGCCCATGAGGGTGCCGTCCACGGTGGGGCCGGACTTCAGGTTGGCGTAGGCGGCGTGGATACGCTTGATCTCGCCGCTGGCCCGGAAGGCCGCCTTCCTGGCGGCGGGGTCGAGCGTGACGTCGACGGTGGCGGGCGTGTTCGAGATCTCCATCCTGGCCACGTGGATGCCGTCGAGGCTGGCCGCGCCGATGAACGAGCGGCCGCTGGAGTCGACCTCCAGGTGGGCGTGCGGCTTACCGCCGTACGTGACGTCGAACGCGGACAGGCCCGACAGCAGCGCGGAGACCCCGACCGCCGCACCGTTCTTGATCATGGTGACGTGGCCGCCGCGCGGGCTGGAGATGGCGCCCCCGTTACGCTGCAGCACCGCCTCGAACTTGCCGACCGGCGAGCTCGTCTTGTGCGTGACACGATGTTCGGTCAGGTCGTTGACCAGGCGCACCTTGGCCGGCAGAGCGCTCAGCTCCGTCTTGACCACGGTCTGGGACGCGTTCCTGTCGTAATAGACCAAGCTGGCGGCCCCGGCGCGCGATCGGCCCGCGCCGGCGTTGACCGACACGGTCTGCTTGCTCTTGCCGGAGCCGTACTTGGCCACGAAGGAGCGCGGGACGCGTTCGAGCTCGGCGCTGACCACCTTCGACAACCGTCCGTCGCGGTAGGTGAAGGAGTTCAGGCGGGCGCGCGCGGCGGCCGACGAGCTGGAGAAGCGGATCTGGCCGCCGGAAAGGTTCACCTCGGCGCGGGCCGCCATCTTGTCGAGCACCGCGTGGACGAACCGGCGGCCGTTCACGGCGAGCGCGTCCAGCGTGGCGGGCGAGGAGGCGGCGACGTCCAGCGTGGGCGTGTCGAGCGCGGCGTTGACGGTCAGCTTCTCGGTGGCGGGCGTCTGGCGCAGGCTCACCGCGCTGCGCCCGGTCATGCCGGCGATCATGGCCGCGGACTCGCCGGGCTCCTTGCGCGTGATGCTCGCCTTGACCCGCCTGCCCTCCATGTCGACGGTGAAGTTCCCCCAGTCGCTGGCCGACAGGGACGATCCGCGCTTCAGCCCGTCGAACCCGACCGACACCTTGCCGTCGTACTCGGCCCAGACCCGGGCCTTGAGGTTCTCCTGCGACAGCCGCCTGACGGCGAACCCGAGCCCGACGGACCCATTGGCGGGGCTGGCGGTGGGCACGAGGTCGGCGGCCAGGTCGGGCTTGACGTCCCCCGTCACGTCGGCGGCGACCGGCACGCCGACGGGCTTGGAGATCGAGCAGGACACCGGCACGCTCTCGCTCTCGACACAGAGCCGGTACGTCAGCCCCGGCACGGCCTTGCCGAGATCGCCGAACGACTTGAGCACGGACGCCAGCGGCTTGATGAGCGTCAGCGTCTCGGCCCGGGAGGTGTCGGGCAGCACGTCACGTGCGTCGGGCGCGTTGGCGCCGAGACCCTGCTCCTTCTGGACGGCCGCGGCCTGGGCGGCGATCTCCTGGACGAGCCCGGGGCCTGCGGAGGTGGTCACCTCGGGCGCTTGAGGCCCCACCCCGTCGTCTCCGGCGGGCCGGAGCGCGAGCGACTCGCGGGTGGGCACGGTGACCGTGGCGGGCGCCGGCTCCCCGACGGCGGGCACGGGACGGACCTTCGCCGCATTCTTCTGGACTGCGGCTGATGCGACCCCAGTTGGGGCGATCTCGGCTTTTGCGACGGCCGGAGGCACGGCCACCAGGGCCGCGGCACTTGCGATGGACGTCGAGACGAGCACGCGCAGGAGGGCGTGCGGCATGTAGCGTTCTCCCCGGACCGGTCTAATTCATCCCATCAGAAACATAGGTCACGAGCCGACCACATTCCCTCACTGGCCGTCAAACTGGTTCCTATCTTGGAACTCCAGTTTTCTGACTCCGATGATCACTCACGGTCACTGCCGCGAGAACCGGGAGACTCCCCTGGGGCACGTCAGCGCTGGTAGGGGTGGAACCGCGGCCACCAGCCGGGCACGTGCGAGCGGTAATCGTCATATTCGGCGCCGAACCGCCTGCGCAGCTCCGGCTCCTCGTACCAGCGGACGAACGAGACGACAGGGATCGCCATGACGGCGGCGTAGACGAGCAACCACGGGTCACCGAACACCATCGCCTGGCCGACGATGGCCGCGAAGATCGCCACGTACATGGGATTGCGCACATACCTATAGAAGCCGCCCACCACCAGGCGGTCGGGCGCGGCGACCGGGATCGGCGTCCCGAACCCCTCGACCACGAACTTGAGGAACGCGCCCGCCACCACGACACCTCCCGCGAGCACGAGCACCGCGCCGAGCACCCTGATCGGGAGCATGGCCGCGCCAGGCAGGGGGTCGTGGACCTGCCAGCCGTTGATCCAGTAAGGGACGAGGCCCGTGACGGTGCCGGGCCCGGCGGCGAAGAACAGGGAGCTGACGACCGCGGCGGGACTTCTGCGCATGAGACCGCTCCTTACTCAATTCACTATGTGATGAGTTTATGAAGCGGGATGGAGGCCGTCAACGGGTCGGAGGTGGATCTACGTGGATCTACGTGGACCTCGTGGGCTTCGCGGGCGAACCCCTCAGGCGACGCCGGTGTCCTCGCCGACGACGGTGAACCTCTCGGCCACCAGGCCCACGGTGGCGCCGGTGGCCAGGGGACGGCGGTGCTCGAAGGCGAGCAGCTCCCCTCCGGGCAGCTCGGCGACCGACTCCCTGGTGCCGCCCTGGAAGCTGCTGCGCACGACCTTGCCGGTGAACTGGGCCTGGCCGTTCTCGACGATGCGCAGATCCTCGGGACGCAGCGCCACGTGCACGGCGGCCCCGGCCGGGCCGAGCGGCCGGCCGAACCCGACCTTCCCGCCGCTGCCGAGCGCGAGGTCGCCGTCGTCGGTGACCTGACCGCGCAGCAGGGTGACGCTGCCGACGAATGAGGCCACGAACGTGGTCTCCGGCCGTTCGTAGACGTTCTCGGGAGCGCCGATCTGCTCGACCCGGCCGCCGTTCATGACGGCGACCAGGTCGGAGATCTCCAGGGCCTCGTCCTGGTCGTGGGTGACGTAGACGGCGGTGATGCCGGTCTCCTGCTGGATGCGGCGGATCTCCCTGCGCATCTCGACGCGGAGTTTGGCATCGAGGTTGGACAGGGGCTCGTCCATGAGCAGCACGTCGGGCTCGAGGGCGAGCGCCCTGGCCAGGGCCACGCGCTGCTGCTGGCCGCCGGAGAGCTGTCCGGGCCGGCGCTGCTCCCTGCCGGTGAGCCCGACCATGGCCAGGCCCGTGGCGACCTTCTCCGCGACGGCCTCCTTCGGCAGCTTGCGCAGGCGCAGCCCGTACGCGACGTTCTCGGCGACCGTCATGTGCGGCCAGAGCGCGTAACTCTGGAACACGAACCCGATGCGGCGCTTCCACACGGGGACCTTGGCGATGTCGCGCTCACCGAAGCGGATGGCGCCGGTGTCGGCGGTCTCGAACCCGGCGATGATCCGCAACAACGTGGTCTTGCCGCAGCCGGACGCGCCGAGCAGGGTGGCCAGCCGCCCCGACGGCACGGACAGGTCGACCGACTCGAGCGCGGTGGTCTCCCCGAACGTCTTGGAGACCCCTTCGATGCTGATGTCCATGATGAGCTCCGGATCACAGGGAGACCGTCTTGTAGCGACGGCGCAGCAGGTAGAGCGGGACGTAGACCGAGACCAGCAGCACCGTGGTCATGGCCGAGGCGACGCCGAACGGGCTGCCCGGCTGCATCGCGTTGGTGAAGATGACCACGGTCATGGTCACCCAGGGCACCGCGTACAGCATGACGGTGGCCGACAGCTCGGTGATCATCTGCAGGAATCCGACGGTGCCGCCGGAGATGACGGCGGGCCTGATGATCGGCACGACGATGTCGCGGAAGCTGCGCCGCGGCGGCGCGCCCACGCTCATCGCGGCCTCCTCCAGCGACGGGTGCACCTGCCCGAGCGCGGTCTCGATCGACTTCATCACGTACGGCAGCCGCCGGATGAAGTAGGCCACCACGATGATCAGCGCGGTGCCGGTGAGGATGACGGGCAGGTGGTTGAAGGCCAGGATGAACCCGATCGCGAAGACCGTGCCCGGCAGGATGTACGGCACCATGACGAGGTTGTTCAGCAACGGTCCTGAGATCCTGAACCGCTTGCGCGCCACGATGTAGGCCACCACGACGCCCAGCACGAGCGCGACCAGGCAGGCGATGCCGGCGAAGACGAAGCTCAGCACGATGGGCTGCAGCGACTCCTCGAACAGCCGCCGGTAGTTCTCCAGCGTCGGCTCCCACTGCAGGATGCCCGACTGCCAGCGCAGGAAGCTGGTGAGCACCACCACCAGATGCGGCACGAACCCGAGCAGCAGCGCCGTCCAGATGCCGATCAGCACCAGCGCCTTGGGGCCGCGGCGCAGCTCGCGCAGCGGCTGGTCCCTGCCCCCCGTCACGGCGAACGACCGCCTGGCCACGATCCTGCGCTGGGCCACCAGCGCCAGCCCGGAGACGAGCACCATCATGAGGCTGGCCGTGGCGGCCACGCCTGGGCTGGCGGCGACCTCGGACATGAAGTTCTGGTACACCACGACCGGCAACATCGAGTAGCCGCCGCCGATCAGCATCGGCGTGCCGAAGTCGGCGAAGATCCGCATCGCGGCCAGGTAGCAGCCGGTGGCGATGGCGGGCACGGCGAGGGGCAGCGTCACCTTCCCGTGGGTGCGCCACGGCGTCGACCCGACGGACGCCGCGGCCTCCTCCAGCGCCGGGTCCACCGCCCTGAACGCGTCGTACACCATGAGGAAGATCAGTGCGAAGGTGAACCACACGCCGACCCAGATGATGCCGCCGACGCCGAGAATGGACTCGAACGGCAGGGGCAGGCCGGCCTCCCTGGCGGCTCTGGTGACGATGCCGCCGCTGCCGAGCAGCAGCAGCCACGCGTACGCGCCGAGGAACGGCGGCGAGGTGGTGGCCATCGTGAGCATGGTGAGCACGCCCTGCCGGCCGGGGATGCGGTAACGCGCCATGACGAACGCGAGCGGCACCGCCACCAGCGCCGCGCCCGCGCCCACCGCCAGGCTGACGACGACGCTGTGCAGCAGCGGCTCGGTGAACCGCGCGTCGGTGACGAACGCGCCGAACCTGGCCAGCGTGAACGCGCCCGCGTCGTCGGTGAACGCCGCCCTGACGATCCACGCCTGCGGGTAGACGATGAAGATCAGCAGGATGAGCAGCGCGATCAGCCCGGCGAGGCGCCACGGGTCGCGCCAGTTCGACCGGGACCGCCGGCCCGGCCGTCCCCGCGCGGTCGTGGAGGCCGCCATCAGCCCGCGCTCTTGACGGCGTCGTCGAACTTGGCGAGGATCTCGTCTTTCTTCTCCGCCGCCCACGTCTCGTCGACGTCCGCCCGCTTGAGCCGCTCGACCGCCGGCAGGCCCTTGGGGGCGGGCACGTCGCCACGCGACGAGCGGCGCTGCACCTGGTCGACCATGATCTGCTGGGCCTCCTTCGACATGAGGAAGTCCACGAGGGTCTTGGCGGCCGCCTCGTGCCGGGCGCCCTTGATGATGCCGGCGGAGCCGATCTGGCCGGACACGCCGTCCTCGGGGTAGATGAGCTTGATCTTCACGCCGGCGTCGATCCACTTGGCGCCCAGGTCCTCGTTGATGAACGACGTGCCGACCTCGCCGTCCTTGACCATGTTGAACATCGCGGTCGAGCCGTCGAGCATGCGGGCGTTCTTGACGAAGCGATCGACGTAGTCCCAGTCATGCAGGGTGACCATGGTGGTGAGCAGGCTGTAGGACGTGCCCGACGACTTGGGCGTGGCGAAGGCCACCTTCCCACCCGCGTACCCCGGCTCCGCCAGGTCCTCGAACGTCTTCGGGTGCTTGGCCGCGTCGGAAAACTTGTCGGTGTTCACGGCGATCGCCTGGAAGAGCAGGTCGGTGGCGTGCCAGATGTACTCGGGGTCCTTGGCCACGGTGGCGGCGTCGTTCGGCAGCTCGACGGGGGCGATGAGGTCGGCGTTGGCGGTGTAGAGCTCCGACGAGCCACCCCAGATCACGTCGCCGAGCGGCCGGTCCTTCTCGGCCCGCACCCGGGCGAACGCCTCCCCGGTGCCCGGCAGGCCGATTTTGTTGACCCTGATGTCGGGGTGCTTGGTCTTGAACGCGCCGAGGATCGGATCGGTCACCTCTGGGCCGCTCACCGAGTAGAGCGTCACCGTCTTGTCATCGCTCTTGCCCGCGGTGGCGTTGTTGGTCAGCACGCCCGAGCAGCCCGTGAGGACCAGCACGAGCAGGCCGGCGCCGAGCGTGGTGGCATACCGCATGAACTCTCTCCTGACACGAGGGGGGTTTCAACCGTCAGGGCGCACCCAGACCGGGTTGCCCGCGGCCCGCAGCGAGCCGTGGTCCCTGAGGGAGCTCGCCCAGAACTGGGGGTCGTTCCTGCCGGGGTCGGCGTGGACCTCAGCCCTGTAGTAAGCGCCGGAGTGGTCGCCGGGGGCGGCGAGCCGGTCCTCGACGGTGATCCGGTCCTCGACGGTGATCCGCTGCCACTCCCCTGGCTTGTCGGCCGCAGGGACGACGTTGATCAGCAGTCCGTCGCGCAACACGAACACCACGACGGGCTCGTCCGCCCGCACGTCCACGTCGATCTGGACCCGCCCGCCGGGCGCCGCGGCGGTTCCGCCCATGGGGGCGCCGTTGACGCGCGTGTCGATGTCCGCGCCCCGCCAGACGCGCACGCGTCCCCGCCGCAGGCCCTCGACGATGCCGCGCTCGCTGCCCTCGTCCGCGTACACGACGGTGACCACCTGGCCGAGCGCCTGCCCGGGGTCGGCCGGATCGTGGCAGTCGCTGCCCGCCACGCCGATCACCCGGTGGCCCGAGGTCAGCAGGCGGTCCCACAGGCCGATCTGGGCGTCGTTGTTGGCGCCCTGCTGGAGGTGGGCGATCTCGATGAGGTCGACGGCGTCCCAGGGGGTGTCGAAGCGCCGCCAGGCCTGGTCGCCGCTGAAGGCGTGATTGACGCAGACCAGGCCGCCCTGCTCGTGCACGTCGGCCGCGACGTCGACCATGGTGTGGCCTGGACGGTCGACGTAGGTGTCGACCCAGCGGGTCAGGCCGTGCAGGTTGGCGTGGCCGCGGTGGCTGGTCAGCTCCATGGAGTGCAGCAGCACGATGTCGTCATGGGCGTCGAGATCGAGCCAGTGGGCGGCGGTGAAGTGGTCGGTGACGGCCAGGAAGCCGAGGCCCGCCTCCTTGGCGGCACGCACCAGGTCGGCGACCGGCCGGCGGCCGTCGGAGTGCGCGGAGTGGCTGTGCAGCTCGCCGCGGTACCAGCCGGGGCCGCCGATCGGCGGCCGCGGGCGCGCCTCCCGGCCTCCCGGCCGTGTCGCCGGCTCTGCCGCCGCACCGCGTGCCACTCCTGTCGCCGCACCGCGTGCCGGTTCGGCCGCCGCGGGGGTCTGCGCCGCGCGTACGGTCAGCGTGTACGGCGCCGCCGCCTTGTGCCGGTCGAGGTCGAGCCGCACCGTCCAGCGGCCGGCCGGGACGGGACCGGCGACGCAGCCGGGACCGGCGCCGTCCGCGCCCACCCTGATCACCAGCCGGCGCGGGCCAGGACCTCCCGGGCACTGGACGTGGCCGCGAAAGGTGCCGTCGGGCTCCAGCAGCACCGCGTAGATCTGCACGACGTCGACGACCTTGTCGTACTCCAGCACCAGCTCCAGCTCGCTCACCCCCTCGGGGACGTCGAGCGGGTAGTGCAGGTAGTGCAGGTCGAACGCCGGCTCCGGCAGGGTGGTCGTCACCGAGAGCAGCTCGGTCCCCCCGATCATGCGGTGCCCGCCTCCGCCCCTGTCTGAATGGTTAATGCTTTCTATCTATCAGATGAACGGAATGTCAACGATTTGTTAAGACATAAGGGCAATCTGTTGTCTACCCGTGAGCCGGAAGCGCCCTGCTCCTGGCCGCAGCCGCGGCGCAGCGGCTCCCAGCCGAGCAAGGAGCGGTTGGCGCCGTGGATCAGCACCACGTCGGGGCCGTGCCCGCCGTGGTCGGCCACGGCGATGCGGCCGGACGGGCCGTCGATGACGGTCGTCGCCGGGTCGGGGAAGATCTCTCACGGTGTGTCTCTCAGCTCGGCGCGGGTGGTGTCGTCGGCTCTGCGGCGGGCCGCCGCCGAGGTTCCATGCGGTGCTCAGGTGCGCAAGCTCTTGAGAAGAAGCTCGCCGAACTCGGCGGGGTGCGTGGTCAGGCCGGTGTGCCCGCCGGGGAAATGCACGAGCTCGATGCCGAGCCGCTCGGCCAGGAAGGCGGCCGGGCGGTAGGGCAGTTCGCCGCGCGAGTCCTGGCCGCACGCGAGCTGGCGCCGAAGACGCGGGCGGGCTCGCCGGGCGACAGCAGGTCCAGGATCCGCAGCGCGTCGTCGGCGTGCTCGGCCACCCGCTGTTCGGCCCCGGGATCGTCCAGCGTGCTCCGGGGCATGCCGCGCGGGTCGTAGGTCGCGACCGTGTAGTGAGCGGCCAGGTCGCCGGCGACGCCGTCGAAGGACGCCGCCCCGCCTGACCCTCCGGGGATGAGAAGCAGGAGCGGGCCCTGGCCGCGCACCTCGTAGTGCAGGCTCGCGCCGTTGACCCGCAGCGTGCCGGTCGTCGGTTCTGTCATGGCGGAACTCCTTCTCGAGGTGCCTATTGGTCCTAGGATAAAACCTAGGACCCATAGATTTACTTGAGAGCCCCAGGAAGGGAACCGATTTTCGCCGAGATCGCCGGTCAGGGCGGCCTCGGCCCGCCGGCGGCACGGCGAAGCGGGCCCCGGGTCACCACCCGGGGCCGCCCGGCGCTGAGAGGCGGGAGCCGGGCGGCTACCCGTGGGCGGCGTGGGTCCGCGGATCGCCCGCGACCTCGCGGCTGTGCGCCAGCAGGGCCGGGTAGTCGGTGGCGATCCCGCCCAGCACCGCCTCGACGGCGCTCTCCACCTGGTCCCCGGTGATCGGCGCGTGCCCGAACAGCGCGCGGTAGTGCACCAGCGAGCCCAGCATGTCCAGCACCAGCTCGCGGTCGAGGTCGGCCCGCAGGTCGCCGCGCGCCACCGCACGCTCGATCATCTCGGCCACCGCCGCTCTCGGCGGGTCGAACAACGTCGTCATGAACGTCTCGCGCGCCTCCGGCTCGGCCGCGCAGTCGGCGAACAGCGGCTCCAGCACGCCGGGCCTGATCCGGCGGAACGCCGCGACGAAGACGTTGATCCCCTCGTTGAGATCGCAGAGTGTGCAGCCGGTGTCGGGCGTGCGGGCGGTGCCGAGCCGGGTCGCCAGCGCTGCCAGGACGAGACGCCGCCGGTCGGGCCAGCGGCGGTAGATCGCCGGCTTGGTCGCGCCCGCGCGCCGGGCGACCTCCTCGATGGTGAGCCGGGTGTAGCCGGCCTCGTCGAGCACGGCCAGGGTCGCGTCCAGCACGGTCCGGCCGATCTGCGGGTCGCGCGGGCGGCCCGTACGCGGGGCCCGCCCCTCCTGACGTGGTTGCACGAGCCCGAGTCTACCCATTATATTACGTTACGCCCCGTAATGTTATGAGGAGGCTCCCCTATGAACGATCTCTCCGTGACGGTGCTCGGCCTCGGCGCCATGGGCGGCGCCCTGGCCCGCACGTTCCTGGAGCACGGGCACCCGACCACGGTCTGGAACCGCTCCCCCGCGAAGGCCGGCCCTCTCGTGACGAGCGGAGCGCGGCACGCGGGCACGGTCGCGGACGCCATGGCCGCGAGCGACCTCGTCGTCCTCTGCCTGACCGGCCACGACGCGGTCATGGAGGTGCTCGCCGCCGGGGGTGCGGCCGCGGCCGGCCGTACGCTGGCCGACTACACCACCGGCACCCCCGACGAGGCCCGCGAGAGCGCCGCATGGGCGCGCGAGCACGGCGCCGTCCACCTCGACGCCGTCATCCAGGCGGGCCCCGCGGACATCGGCACCCCGGCCGCCACGCTGGTCTACAGCGGCCCGGCGCGGGCGTTCGCGGCCTGCCGTCCGGCGCTGGAGCCGCTCGGGACGACCCACCACGTCGGCGAGGACCCCGGCCAGGCCGGGCTGTACGACCTCGCGCTGCTCGGCCTCTGGTACGACACCACGCTCGCCTACCTGAACGCCCTCGCGCTGGCCGGCGGGACCGGGGGCGTCGAGCCGGAGACGTTCGCGCCGTTCGCGGCCAAGCAGATGGGCTACGTCGTGGCGGCGGCCCAGGAAACGGCCCGCGAGGTCCGCGACCGCTCCTACCCGCGGGGCCCGGCCTCCCTGACCGAGCACGCCCCGGTGCTGGAGCACCTCGTCCGGCTACGCGCCGCCGCCAAGCTCGGCACCGCCCAGCTCGAACACCTCCTGGCCCTCGTCAACCGGCGCATCGCCGACGGCCGCGGCGACGAGGGCTTCACCGGCGTCGTGGAAGAGCTCGCACGCTGACCCCGCCCACACGGCCAGTCGTCTTTGCGAAGACGTCCACCTGGTGCAGTGTGGGAGTGAGCCTCCAGAGCCGGCCGAGGGGAAGTCACCATGCAGGCGAACGTCGGCGACACGCTGATCGTCCACGGCCATGTCGTGGGCCAGGGAGACAGGAGGGGCGAGATCATCGAGATCCGCGGCCCTGACGGCACTCCGCCCTACGTCGTCAGGTTCGAGGACGGGAGCGAGCATCTCATCTTCCCCGGACCCGACGCGGTGATCAGCCCGGCCTGATCAGTCGTCCTCCAGCGCGTCGAGTGCCCGGCCGATGCTGTCGCCCGAGCCGAACGCGACCTCGGTGCCCTCCTGGTCGCGCACGCTGGCGGTGGTCCGCCCGTGCGCGTCGAGGGCGAGGACGATGGTGCCGCCGCCGAGCAGCATCACGTCGGCAGTGGGCAGATGACGTGGAGCGGGGCCCTCGATCAACCGTGCGGCCGCGATCAGGGCGGCGACCGGCCTGCGGTGCCGGGACAGCAGCACGGGCTCGTACGTGTACGGGTGGGCGACCTGGCGTACGAGGTCGCCGAGCTTGCCGCGGGCCGTCGACACGGGCACCAGCGGCAGACCGCTCAGCAGCCCGGGCACCTCCGACAGCGGCACCAGCGCGGCCCATTCCGAGCGCTCCCGGGTGATCAGCGTGATGGCGCCGCTCCTGGCCTCCTGCACGAGCGAACCCCAGCGGGCGCGGGCGTCCTCCACGCCGAGCGGCGCGCCGAGGCGTGCCACGAGTTCGTCGTACGCGGGCCGTGCCGTGTCGATCACCCGCAGATCGTAAGCCCCCTTACGAAACATGCGCAAGCCGCCTGGCGACGCCGCGCATGCGGGAAGCCCGGGAACGCGCGGCGACCGTCATGCGCCGAGCCGGTCGAGGGCGGCCAGGTCGCCGGAGCCGGGCAGACCCCGCAGATGACCGCGCAAAACCTGTCGAGCCGGCACGATCCGGCTGGCTACAGTTTCCCCGTGCACGTTCACCTGGAGACCGAGCGGCTGATCCTGCGCCGCTTCACCGAGTCCGACGCCGGGCTGCTCTTCGCCCTGCACAACGACCCCGACGTCATGCGCTACCTCAACGGCGGAAAGCCGACGCCGCGCGAGGTGATCGTCGGCGAGACGCTGCCGAAATTCATCGCGACGGACTTCTTCGCCGCCGTCGAGAAGACCTCGGGGGAGTTCATCGGCTGGTTCCACCTGCGCGCGCCGGAGGGCAAGCCCGCCGACGAACCCGAACTGGGCTACCGGCTGCACACGTGGGCCTGGGGCAAAAGGTACGCGACCGAGGGCTCGCGGGCGCTGATCCGCGAGGCGTTCGAGAAGCTGGGCGCCCGCCGGGTGTTCGCCCAGACGATGGCCGTCAACCTCGGCTCCCGGCGCGTTATGGAGAGGTGCGGGCTGCGGTTCGTGCGCACCTTCTTCGAGGACTGGCCCGACCCCCTCCCGGGCTCCGACCAGGGCGAGGTGGAGTACGAACTGCTGCGCTCCGAGTGGCGGCCGTACCGCTGAACGGCCCCTCAGGGCGCGAGCCCGCGCTCATAGGCGTAGATGACCGCGCGGACCCGGGTCCGCACCCCGCGTCTGCCTTTCGACAGGTCTTTCCCACCGTACGGTCCCTCGCCGGAGGGCACCGCGCGCCGAAAACCTGGTGCACTGGTCTGACCAGTCGTTAGGGTGCCTCGTATGAGATATGACGCGCTGTTTCGCCTGGACGGGCGGCGGGCCGTGGTGATCGGGGCCGGAAGCGGGATCGGCCGGGAGGCGGCGCTGGCGCTGGCCGCGCACGGCGCGTCCGTGGTGTGCGCCGACCGTGACCTGGCCGCGGCCGAGGAGACCGCCGGGCGGTGCGCGGGCCGTGCGCGGCTGGTCGACGTGCTGGACTCCGCCGCCGTGCGCCGGCTCGCCGACGAGGAGCCCGCCGACGTCCTGGTGTTCACCGCCGCGACCAACGTGCGCAAGCGACTGCTCGACTACACCGGCGAGGAGTTCGACCGGGTGGTGGGGCTGAACCTGCGCGGCTCGTTCGACGTGGTGCGGGCGTTCGGGGCGGGCATGGTGGAGCGGGGGTGCGGCTCGATCATCGGGTTCGCCTCGATCCGGGCGTCCGTCACTGAGCCGGGGCAGAGCGTCTACTCCGCCACCAAGGCCGGGCTGGTGCAGCTGCTGCGGACCGCCGCGGCCGAGTTCGGGCCGCACGGGGTGCGGGTGAACGCGATCGCGCCCGGCGTGGTGGAGACGCCGCTGACGGAGCAGATCAAGAACGACCCGGGCTGGTACGACGCGTACGCCGCCAAGAGCGCGCTCGGCCGGTGGGCGGCGGCGGAGGAGATGGCCGGCGCCGTGGTCTACCTGGCGGGTGACGCGGCCAGCTTCGTCACCGGCTCGATCCTGTACGTCGACGGCGGCTGGACCGCCGTGGACGGCCGCTTCGACCCCCCGAACTGACCCTGCCGGCGCGGCGGCGGTCAGGAGGATCTGGCGATGTGCGTGTCCGTGCCGTGGGTCCAGCGATCACCTCCAGCCACGGCTTCACGCTAACACCAGGGCCGGGCCGTTCACCGCGGCCGGCAGGGGAACATGACCTGCGGCATAGGCCACGGTCGTACCCGGATAGGCCGCCGGCTGGATTCGCCTCGCGCGGCGTTTCCCTACCTTCGGCGACATGACTTCTCCTGCCGTCGCCCCCACCGGCGCCGCCACGGGCGCCGGACGTGACACCCATCCCCTGCTCACCGTGCTGCTGGCGCAACTGATCTACGCGGCGGGCCTTCTCGCGGGCGTGCTCCTGTACCAGACGCCGGGCGCGGCGCTGGCAGGAACGCAGCCGTCGCCGCCGCTCATCGCCGTCTTCGCGGTCGTGAAGCCCGTGATCGGGCATGCGCTCATCTTCCTGCTGCTCTGGGCCTGGACGCGGTTCTACGAGCGGCGGCCGTTCGCCGCCTCGCTCGGCCTCACGTGGACCGGCTCGCCTGGAGAGCCCGCCACGGCCGGCCGTTCACGGGGCTACCGACCACGGTGCTGCTCGCGCTCCTGTGCGGCGCCGCCTACCGGAAGCGGGGCCGGCGGGTCACGCCTGTGGCCGGATGATGGCCATCCTGGTGACGGTCAGCTCCTCGATGGCGAACCGCGGGCCCTCGCGGCCGGCGCCCGAGTCCTTCACGCCGCCGTACGGCATGTTGTCCGCCCGGAAGCCGGGCACGTCGTTGACCACCACTCCCCCGGCCTCGATGCGCTCGATGGCCGCGAACGCCGTGGCCAGCGACCGGGTGTAGACCGCCGCGTGCAGTCCGTACCGTGAGGCGTTGACCGCGGCGAAGGCGGCGTCGAGGTCGGGCACCGAGCGCACGCACACCACCGGGCCGAAGATCTCCTCGTCCCAGGCGGCGGCCCCGTCGGGGACGCCGGCGAGCACGGTGGGCGCCAGGGCGCGGCCGCCGGGCTGCTCGCGGTGCCCGCCGATGACCGGCTCCGCTCCCGAGGCGGAGATCCACGCGAGCACGCGGTCGGTGGCGGCCCCGTCGATGAGGGGGGCGACGCGGGTGCCCGGCAGGCGCGGATCGCCGACGGTGACACTCTTGACCCGCTCGGCCAGCAGGGCCAGGAACCGGTCGCGTACGGGCTCCTCGACCAGCACCCGCTGCACCGAGATGCACGCCTGGCCGGAGGCGTAGTAGCCGCCGCGCACGACAGCGTCGGCGGCGGCCTCCAGGTCCGCGTCGGCCGCCACCACGAGCGCCGCGTTCGAGCCGAGCTCCAGCAGCACCTTGGTGGGGGCGGCGCCGCGCGCGATGGCGTGACCCGCCGCGGCCGAGCCGGTGAACGAGACCGCGCCGATCCGCCGGTCCTCCACCAGCGTCCTGCCGACCTCGACGTCCCCGGTGACGAGCTGCACGGCGGCCGGGGGCAGTGCGCCGGCCGAGCGCAGCAGGTGGACCAGCCAGAGCGTGGCCAGCGGGGTCGCGGGCGCCGGCTTGACGATCACGGGACAGCCGGCGGCCACGGCCGGGGCGATCTTGTGCGCGGCGAGGAGGAGCGGGTAGTTGAAGCCGGTGATGCCGACGACGACGCCGATCGGCCGGCGCGTCCAGAACCCGATCAGGCCCTCCCCCGACGGCAGCAGGTCGAGCGGCACGGTCTCCCCGTGCAGCCTGGCGACCTCCTCGGCGGCCGTGGCCAGGGTGACCAGCGTCCTGGCGACCTCGACCTCGCAGTCGGCCAGCGGTTTGCCGGTCTCCAGGACGAGGAGCCGCTCGAACTGCTCGCGGGCCGCCTCCAGCGCGTCGTGGGCGTGCATGAGGGCGGCACGCCGGGCGTGCGAGGGCAGCCCTGCCATGGCGGGGGCGGCGGCCAGCGCCGCGTCGACGGCCTGCCGGGCGTGCTCCGGCGTGCCCAGCGGGGCCGCGGCGACCCGGGTGCCGTCGTAGGGGAAGATCACGTCGGTGGTGGCCGCGGTCGCCGTCCATCCGTCGCCGATGGGCAGTCCGGTGGGCCAGGCTTGCTCGATGCTCATGGCTCTTTCCGTAGGGCGCTGGGAAACACGTCGAGGTACGCGGGCGCGCCCTCGCGGCCGGTCGCGGCCAGGACGGCGTGCGCCACCGCGCGGCTGAACACGTCGGCCGCCGCCGCCAGGGCGTCCTGGAGCACGTCGTGGTCAGGGGCGGGGCAGGCGCAGGTGGCCAGGGCGAAGATGGTGTCGCCGTCGGTCATGGTGTGCGCCGGCCTGATCGCCCTGGCCAGGCCGTCGTGGGCGACCGCGGCCAGCTTGCCGCACTGGGCCTTGGTGAGGGTGAGGTCGGTGGCCACCACGCCGATGGTGGTGTTGAACGACGGGGCCTTCTCCGGACGCCAGGCCGCGGCCTCCTCCGGCGCGGGCGGCTCAAGGGCGAACTCTCCGGGGAGGCCGTACCTCGCGCCGGCGAGGGTGGCGTCGGCGGGGTCGAGAACGGAGCCCGCGGCGTTCACGACGGCCAGGGCGGCCACCGTCGTGCCGTCGGGAAGCACGGCGCTGGCCGTCCCCACGCCTCCGGCCAGCCCGCCCGCCACCGCGCTGGTCCCGGCCCCGACCGACCCGTTCGCCGTCGCCGGCGCCGTCGTGCACGACACCCCACCGTCCCGGGTTCCCGCCTGCGGGACGTCGTACGCCGCCGGGGAGAGGGCGGCGTCGTAGGCGGCTGCGCCCAGCGCGGCGTCAGGGACGGCGCGGAACGTGCCGCCCCGTCCGAGGTCGAAGATGACGGCCGCCGGGACGATCGGTACGGCACCGCCCTTCACGGGGTAGCCGACGCCCGCGTCGGCGAGCCGGTCCACCACCCCGCACGCCGCCCCGAGCCCGAACGCGCTCCCGCCCGACAGCACCACGGCGTGCACACGCTCCACCAGGTTGCGCGGGTCGAGCAGCTCCGTCTCCCTGGTGCCGGGCGCGGCCCCGCGCACGTCTACCCCGGCCACCGCGCCCCCTGCGGGCGCCACAACCACGGTGGTGCCGGTGCGGTGACCGCCGCCGACCCGCTGCGCGTGGCCGACGCGCAGGCCGGGCACGTCCACCAGCGCGTTGACCGGGCCCGCGGGCATCAGTGGTCCCCGGTCAGGAACCGGCGGGCGGCCTCGGCGAACACCTTGGCGCACTGGACGATCTCGGCCACCTCGACGAACTCGTCCGCCTGGTGCGCGATCCACTTGCCGCCCGGTCCGTACACGACGGAGGGGATGCCGCCCCAGTGGGTCAGCACGGTCCCGTCGGTCGAACCGGGCACCCCGCCGTACACCGGTTCCCGCCCCGTCACGGTGCGGTGCGCGGCGGCCAGCGCGGCCACGACCGGGTCGGAGACGGGCACGTCCACCGGCGGCCGGTCCACCAGCGTCGACACCTCGGCGGTGATCCCGTCGCGGGAGGCGAGGGCCGCCACCCGGTCGGCGATGACCTTGTGCTCGACGCCGGGGATGGTCCGCACGTCGACGAAGACGGAGGCGACCGCGGGGATGACGTTGACCTGTTCCTCGGACCCGGCCCGCAACACGGTCGGCGTCACGTACACCTCGCCGAGGTGCTCGTGCGCCGGATGCAGCGCCTGGAGCTCGTCCTGCAGGGACCGCAGGCCGGCGAGGAGCTCGCCCACGGCCTGGATGGGGTTGCGGCCGTGCTGCGGCATCGCGCCGTGGGCCATCTTGCCGGTGAGGTCGACGCGGAGCCGCAGCGCGCCCTTGGCGACGGCGCAGATCTCGCCCGCCTCGGGCTCGGCGACGATCGCGCCGTCCACGTCGGCCGCCAGGTCTTCGGAGACGAAGTGGTGCGCGCCGATCATGAGGCCTTCCTCGTCGGCCAGCGCGCACACCTTGATCCGGCCGGGGAACGGTCCAGCGAGTTGCAGGGCGCGGGTGGCGTAGAGGGTGGCGGCCAGGCCGGACTTCATGTCAGCGCTGCCCCGGCCCCACAGCCGCCCGTCGCGGATCTCGCCACCGAACGGGTCGACGGTCCAGGTGGACAGGTCCCCCTCGGTCACCACGTCGGTGTGGCCCTCGAACATCAGGGTCGGCCCGTCGCCGCCGCCGCCCTCGACGACCGCCACGACGTTGGGCCGTCCTGGCGCGGCCTCGTACACAACCGGTTCCCAGCCCCACTCGCGCATCTTCGCCGCGACGAGCTCGGCGGCGGGCCGCTCGTCGCGGCCGCGCGCCGGGTCGTTGGTGCTGGGGATCCGCACCAGCGCCTGCGTGAACTCCACCACGCCGTCGGCGTCGACCTCGATCACCACAAACCCTCCAATGTCGGTACGGCCCGCAGCAGCGTCCGCGTGTACGGGTGGGCGGGCGCCTCCCAGACGTCGTCCACGGGCCCGGTCTCCACGATCTCGCCCGCGTTCATGACCGCGACCGTCTCGCACACGTGCCGCACCACGGACAGGTCGTGCGAGACGAAGACCAGCGTGAGACCCAGCTCGTCTGCGAGGTCGGCCAGCAGGTTGAGGATCTGCCCGCGTACGGACACGTCCAGGGCGCTCACCGGCTCGTCGGCGACCAGCACCTTCGGCCGGGGCGCGAGCGCGCGGGCGATGGCGATGCGCTGCCGCTGCCCCCCGGAGAACTGGTGCGGGTAGCGGTCGGCGGCCTCGGGCGGCAGCCCGACCGCGGCCAGCAGTTCGCTCACGCGGTCGCCGGCCGGCAGGCCGAGGGCGACGAGCGGCTCCGCGACGAGGTCGCGTACGCGCATGCGGGGGTCGAGCGAGCTCATCGGGTCCTGGAAGACGATCTGGAGGTTCTCGCGCAGGAACCGCAGCCGTCTCTCCGGCCGGCCGGCGACCTCCTGCCCGTCGAAGCGGATGGAGCCGCTGGTGGGCCGGTCGAGCGCGCACAGCAGGCGGAGGAGCGTGGACTTGCCCGACCCGGACTCGCCGACGATGCCGAACCGCTCCCCGCGCCGGATGGTCAGCGACACGTCGCGCAGCGCGTGGACGGCGGCGCCCGGCCTGGTCAGCGAGGTGCGGGGCCGGTGGTAGACCCGGTTGAGGCCGGTCGCCTCAATCAGCGGGGTGCCAGCATGCGAAGGCATGTCCGTCTCCTGTCAGCGCCGGCGCCGTCTCGCACGCGGGGGTGGCGTGCGGGCAGCGGTTCCTGAACACGCAGCCGTCGGGGAACTGGCCCGCCGACGGGACGCTGCCCCGGATGATGGGCAGCCGGGTGCCGCGCGGGGTGAGCTTGGAGGCGGCCAGCAGCCCCTCGGTGTAGCGGTGGCGGGGGCGGGTGAAGACCTCCCGGATGGGGCCGCTCTCGACGACGCGGCCGCCGTACATGACGAGGACCCGCTCGCAGACGGAGGCGACGACGGCGAGGTCGTGGGTGATGAACAGCAGCGCGGGCGCGACCTCGGCGATCAGCTCGAGCATCTGCTTCTGCACGGTGACGTCGAGCGCGGTCGTGGGCTCGTCGCAGATGAGCAGGCCGGGTCCGTTGGCCAGGGCGATGGCGAGCATGACGCGCTGCCGCTGGCCGCCGGAGAGCTGGTGGGGGTACGCGCGGGCGACCTGCCCTGGCTCGGGAAGGCGTACGCGTTCCAGCATCGCGACGGCGCGTTCGCGGGCCTCATGGCGCGGCGTGCCGTGCAGCGTCATGACCTCGGCCACCTGGGCGCCGACGCGCATGAGCGGGTTGAGCGCGGTCATGGGCTCCTGGAAGACCATGGACACGGCGCGCCCGCGCAGGTCCTTGACGCGGCTCTCCGGCACGCCGACCAGGTCGCGATCGCCCAGCCGGGCCGTGCCCGAGGCGGTGACGTCCTCCGGGAGCAGGCCCATGAGCGACAGCGCGGTCAGCGACTTGCCCGATCCCGACTC
This sequence comes from Nonomuraea diastatica, assembly GCF_004349015.1. Taxonomy (NCBI): domain Bacteria; kingdom Bacillati; phylum Actinomycetota; class Actinomycetes; order Streptosporangiales; family Streptosporangiaceae; genus Nonomuraea; species Nonomuraea diastatica. The sequence continues at coordinate 11,492 of NZ_SMKP01000079.1, read as the reverse complement.
GCCGATGAGGCCGACCCGCTCGCTGGGCGCGATCGTGAAGGACACCTCGCGTACGAGCTCCAGCGCTTCGGCCCTGACGGTCAGCCCTTCGACCCTCAGCGTGCTCACCGGGTCGCTCACCGGATCCTCCTGAGTTTCGGGTCCAGGTAGTCGCGCAGGCCGTCGCCGAGGAGGTTGAAGCCGAGCACCGCCAGCGCGATCGCCAGGCCGGGCCAGAGCGCCAGGCGCGGGGTGGAGAACAGCAGTTCCTGCGACTCCTGCAACATCCGCCCCCACGACGGCGTGGGCGGGCGCGTCCCGAAGCCGAGGAACGACAGCGCCGCCTCCGCCAGGATCGCGATCGCGAACGACACCGACGCCTGCACGATCAGCATCGAGCCGATGTTCGGCAGCACGTGCCGCACGGCGATGGCGGGCCGCCGGCGACCCGCGGCCCTGGCGGCCAGGACGTAGTCGGTCACCATGACCTGCAGGGTGGCGGCGCGGGCCACCCGGGCGAACGCGGGCACGGTGGCCACCCCGATCGCGATCATCGCGGTGAGCGTGCCGGCCCCGTAGACCGCGCCGAACATGACGGCGAGCAGCAGCGCGGGGAACGCGAACACCAGGTCGTTGACCCGCATGATCAGCTCGGAGAGCCAGCCGTGCGGCGTCATCCCGGCGATCATGCCGAGCGGGACGCCGAGCGCGGCGGCGATGCCGACGGCCACGATGCCGACGTAGAGGGTGGTGCGCGCGCCGACCATGAGCTGGCTGAAGGTGTCGCGGCCGAACTTGTCGGCGCCGAGCGGGTAGCCGCCGCCTGGCTCGCGCAGCTTCTGCGCGGCGTCCACGAGGGTGGGGTCGTGCGGCGTCCAGAAGAACGACGCCACGGCCGTCAGCACCACGAGCCCGACGAGCGCGCCGCCGACGACCAGCCCGGCGTTCGTCCTGCCCCTCATCGCACCCTCCGGTTCACCGCAGCCTCGGGTCGAGCAGGTGGTAGGCGACGTCCACCGCGAAGTTGATCAGCAGGACAGCCGCCACCAGCACCATCACCACGCCCTGGACGAGCAGCAGGTCGCGCCCGGCGACGCCGTTCAGCAGCAGGTCGCCGAGCCCGGGGATGACGAAGACCCGCTCGACCACGACCGCGCCGATCAGCAGCGTGGCCAGTTGCAGGCCGAGCACGGTGACCACGGGAACGGAGGCGTTGCGCAGCCCGTGGCGCCACAGCGCGCCGGTGCTGCCGCGGCCCTTGGCGCGGGCGGTGCGCAGGTAGTCCTCCCGCATCACGTCGAGCACGGCGCTGCGCACGTAGCGGGTGAGCACCGCGCCCTGGACGAGCCCCAGCGACGCCCACGGCAGCAGGAGGCCGCGCAGCCATTCTCCCGGGTCCTCCGCGAAGGGCACGTAGCCGCCGGACGGCAGCACCTGGGCCTGGACCGCGAACACGAACACGAACAGGATGCCGGCCAGGAACGCCGGGATCGCGATGCCGACCTGGCTGGCCGCGCTGATCGCCGCGCCGAGCGGGTCGCGGTGGTGCACGGCGGCGAACGTGCCCAGCGGCACCGCGACGGCCAGCGCCACGGCCATGCCGCCGAGCACGAGCACGGCCGTCACGCCGAGCCGGTCGCCGATCTGCGGGCCGATGGGCGAGCTGGTCACGTAGGAGGTGCCGAAGTCGCCCTGCACCAGGCCGCCGAACCAGTCGAGGAACTGCACGACGGGGGCCCGGTCGGTGCCGAACTGCTCGCGCAGCGCGGCCACCGCCTCGGGGGTGGCGTTGACCCCCAGCGCGATCTCGGCCGGGTCGCCGGGCAGCAGCGCCATGAAGGCGAACACCACCACAGCGGCCACGGCGGTGCTCGCCATCAGCACCGCCAGCCGTTTGAGCAGGTAAAGGGTCACTGCTTGGCGAGTGCGGTGAAGTCGAAGGACTCCGAGATGGCGTTCTCCGGCAGGCCGGTGACGCCCTTCTTCGCCACGATCAGGTTGGGGAAGAGGAAGAGCCAGTCGGCGGCGGCGTCGTCGGACAGGAGCTTGGCGGCCTGCTTGAGGTCGTCGGTCTGCTCCTGCTCGGTGCCCTGGTCGGCGGAGGCGAGGAGCTTGCCGAACTCGGGATTGTCATAACCGAAGTAGTAGGACTTATCGGCGAAAATCCCCATGTCTCGGGGTTCGACGTGGTTGATGATCGACAGGTCGTAGTCGCCCTTCGTGAACACCTGGTCCAGCCAGCGTGCGGGGAACTCCAGCGGCTCGATCTCGGCCGTGATGCCCACCTGGGCGAGCTGCGACTTGACGACCTGGGCGCTCGCCACCGCGTACGGCAGGTTGGGGATGCGCATCTTGACGTCGTACGTCTTGCCGCCGAGCAGCTGCTTGGCCCTGGCCGGGTCGTACGGGTAGTCGCCGGTGCGGTCTTCGTACCACGGGTCCGTGGGCGGAACCATCGAGCCGATCAGCCCGCCGCGCCCGGCCCAGGCAGTGTCGAGCAGCGCCTTGTGGTCGATGGCGTGCCGGACGGCCTGCCTGGCCTTCTTGTCGTTGAACGGCGGGCGGTCGTTGTTCATCGACAACACGACCTCGCCGTTGGTGGTGCCCTCGATGACCTCGAAGCGGTTGGGGTCGGCGAACTGCTGCAGCGACTCGGGCGCCTGCACGCTGGAGATGACGTCGATGCCGCCGGTGAGCAGCGCGTTGTTCATCGCCGTCGCGTCCTTGAAGTATTTCAGCGTGATCGACGACAGCGGCGGCTTCGTGCCCCAGTAGGAGGGGTTGGCGTCGAGCTGGATGGAGTCGCCGCGCCGCCACGAGCCGAGCGTGTACGGCCCGGTGCCGACGGGCTTGTTGGCCAGGTCGGACACTCCCGTGCGGCTGAACATCGCGCCCAGCCTGGTGGCCATCGCGTAGAGGAAGCCGTTGCTCGGCTGCTTGAGCGTGACCACGGCGGTGGAGTCGTCCTTCTTCTCCACCTTGTCGACGACGTCGAGCTGCGACTTGATCTTGAGCTTCCAGTCGGACTTCACCCGGTCGAGCGAGAACACCACGTCGTCGGCGGTGAACGGCGCGCCGCTGGAGAACGTCACGTTGTCGCGGAGCGTGAACGTGTAGGTCTTCCGGTCGCCGGAGACCTCCCACTTCTCGGCCAGCAGTGGCACGATCTCGCCGGCCTGGTCGAGCTTGACCAGGCCCTCGTAGACGTTGACGAGCAGCGCCTGCGGGATCGCGGCGCCCTCGGTGGAGGTGAAGTCGAGGTTCGCCGGCTCGGCCACGAACCCGACGGCCAGCGACTGGGCCTTGGGGGTGCCGGACGCGGATCCACCGCTGTCGCCGCCGCAGGCGGCCGTGGCCAGCAGAAGACCGCCGACGGCGATCCAGATGCCGATGCGCCTCATGTCTTCAGCCTCCTGGCTAGTGCACTGGTCGGACCAGTAGGCTGCACATTGCCAGTCGTCGGCGGCTCGGGTCAAGGGGGATTGCATGGGTGGTCCGCGGTTCGAGCCGGTGCGTGCCGTACACGCCTATGAGCGGGTCGTGGAGCAGGTCGAGGAGGCCATCGAGAGCGGCGCGCTCAGCCCCGGCGAGCGGCTGCCGAGCGAACGCGACCTGATGGTGCAGTTCTCGGTCAGCCGGTCCACCGTGCGCGAGGCGCTGCGGGTGCTGCAGGCCCGCGGCCTCGTCCGGTCACGTCCGGGCGATCCCCACGGGGCGGAGGTGCTGCCGTTCACGCCCGCCGCCCTGCACAAGTCGATGACCACGCTGGCCAGGGTGGCGGAGCTGTCGCTGGCCGAGCTGGTGCAGTTCAGGATGGTGCTCGACTCGTCGGCCAGCCTGCTGGCCGCCCGGTTGCGCACCGACGGGCACCTCGCCGAGATGGGGGCGGCCGTCGCGCGCATGCGCGCCGCGACGGACCACGACGCGTTCGTGGCCGAGGACGTCTCCTTCCACGACGTGGTGGCACGGGCCAGCGGCAACAAGCTGATCCAGATCTGCACGGACGTCGTCCGCTCGATCGTGCTCGGGCTGATCTCGGAGAAGCTCGCCGCCGCCCCCGACCGGCAGGCGCTGATGCGGCAGACGATCAAGCACCACGAGGAGGTGCTGGCCGCGGTGCGCGCGGGAGACGGGCCGCTGGCCGCCCGGCTGACCCGCAAGGCGATGTACGACTATTACGCCGACTATGTGAGGGACGCCGAACGTCCGGCCCTGCGGGCCCTGCTGGAGTGATCGCGCTGACCCTGCACTGGCCACCTGCCCAGGGGCCCCGAATGTTATCTTGCCCACGTGCCGCTCGATGAAGAGGACGCGTTGCGCGAGGCGTTCCTGCGTGAGCCGCGCCGCTACACCAGCCACCAGGTCGCCGACATGGCGGGGGTGCCGGTCTACCGCGCGCGGCGGCTCTGGCGCGCCCTCGGGTTCCCCAACGTGGCCGACGACGCGGTCGAGTTCACCGACTCCGACGTCGAGGCGCTCAAGACGATGTTGCGCATGGTCGGCTCCGGCGCCTACGACGAGGAGCACATGCTGCTGATCGCCCGCTCCATCGGCCGGGCCACGACCAGGCTGGCCGAGTCGCAGGCCGAGGTGGGCGTGGAGTCGCTCGACCAGGCGGGCGTGCCGCTGGAGGAGCGTTCGCCGGCGTGGCGCAGGCGGGCCGAGCTCGTGGTGCCCGACCTGGCGCGGCTGCTGGTCTACGCCTGGCAACGCCAGCTCGCCGCCGCCGCGGGGCGCATCGCGGGCCAGGACATGAGCGCCGTGCGGCTGTCCGTCGGGTTCGCCGACCTGGTCGCGTTCACCCGGCTGAGCCGGCAGATCACCCTCGGCCAGCTGGCCCGGCTGGTCGACAGGTTCGAGGGGCGCTCGGCCGACATCGTGACCTCGTCCGGCGGGCGGGTGGTCAAGACGCTGGGCGACTCGGTGTTGTTCGTGGCCGACCAGGCGCACGTGGCGGCGGACATCGCGGTGCGGCTGGTGGAGACGCACGCGCGCGGCAAGGACATGCCGGAGCTGCGGGTGGGGCTGGCGGCGGGGCCGGTGATGTGGCGCATGGGCGACGTGTTCGGCACCACGGTCAACCTGGCCAGCAGGCTCACCGCGCTGTCGCTGCCCGGCACGATCCTGGCCGATCCGCAGCTGGCGGAGGAGCTCGAGGGTGACCGGGCGTTCCGGCTGCGGGCGGTCGACCGGCTGTCGGTGCGGGGGCTGGGCGAGCTCGTGCCGTTCACGGTCACGCGCGCCGAGACCACCTGACTCCGGTTTCCCGGGTGCCGGTGCCCGGCGACGCCGTGCGGCGTTCTTCGCGCGCGGGGCAACCTGACGTCACGCTCGATGCGTCACTACCGTCAGCAAGCTTCGAGGAGGCATCTCACGTTGGCGGATAGGGCGATATTTCATGACTTTGTGGCGACCAGGTCCGATCGACTGCTGCGCACCGCGTACCTGCTGACCCACGACTGGGGGGTCGCCGAGGACCTGCTGCAGGAGTCACTGGCCAAGGCCTGGTTCGCCTGGCCGGGCATCGACGAGCCCGAGGCGTACGTGCGCAGGGTCCTGGTGACCACGTACACGTCCTGGTGGCGGCGCAAGTGGCGCAGGGAGCTGCCCAGCGACGACCTGCCCCACGCCGTGGCGCATGACCCTCCCGGCGGCGAGCGGGAGGAGCTGTGGCAGGCGGTCGGCCGCCTGCCCGCCCGGCAGCGCGCGGTGGTCGTGCTGCGGTTCTACGAGGACCTGCCGGTTGCCGAGGTGGCCGGGCTCCTGGGCTGCCAGGAGGGCACGGTCAAGAGCCAGTGCGCCAAGGCGCTGGCCAAGCTGCGAGTGGACGAATCGATCGTGAAGGAGCTGCACCGATGAGCGCGCACGACCTGCGTGACGTCCTGCGGGAGCGGGCAGAGGCCCCGGCGCCCCCGAACCCGCACCGGCACGACCAGATCCGCTCCCGCATCCGCAGGACCCGCCTCCGCCGGGGCGGGGTGGCCGGCGCGGCGGTGGCGGCGGCCGTGGTGGCCGGCGTCTCCCTGATCCCCGGCGCGGCCGAGCCGCCCGCCCGGGAGATCACCGCGGCGGCCGAGCCCGCGACCGAGCTGCCGGAGCGGTTCACCGCCGACGACGGCACCGAGTACCGGCGGCTGGTCACGGCCGAGCTGGCGGCGAAGGGCGGGCAGAAGACGTCGGTCACGGTCCCGGTCTCCGGCAAGCCGCTGGACGTGGCCGGGGTGTGCGCGGGCACGTTCGGGAGCCGGCCGCCGAGCATCTCCGTGAACGGCAAGCCGTCCGCCCGGGCCACCTCCCTGAGATGCGGGAAAGACATGCAGCTCAGCCCGCTGGTCGTGCCGGAGGGCGCCACGGAGGTCACCGTCACGTTCGACACGAAGGTCTCCGCGTACAGCTGCGTGAGCGAAAGGAAGGGCGGGCCGTGCGAGCCGATCAAGCCGCGCTGGGTCGCCTGGGACCTGGCCGTCTACGAGTGGACACCGCCCGCCGAGCCGGTCGAGCCGGACGCGCTCAAAGCCTTCCCCGCCAGGCTGGGCGGTATGGAGCTGGCCGCCAAGGCGGCCGGCCTGGGGGACGAGGACCGCTCCTTCGAGCTGGTGGTCGAGAGCCCTGGCGGGAAGCTCGGCCTCGAACAGCTCTGCACGGGCGAGCTGGCCCCGCGCATGCGGTTCACCTACCGGATCGACGGCAAGGACACCGGCTCGACCGCAAGCTGCGGCATCTGGAAGAACGGCCCCTTCCCGCTGGCGATGAGCGAGCACGCCGTGCCCAAGGGCGAGCGGGTGACGATCACCGGAAAGGCGGCCCTGTGGGGTGCGGCAACCAACCGGCCGGTCCGCTGGTCGGTGGCGGCGTACGTGAAGTGACACGCTCCCGGCACGCCCACTGACCGGCCGCCGCCGGCGGCCGGTCAGAACCTGTCGCGCAGCTCCCGCTTGAGCACCTTGCCCGAGGCGTTCTTGGGCAGGGACTCCACGAACACCACCCGCTTCGGCGTCTTGAAGGCGGCCAGCCGCTCCCGCAGAAAAACGATCAGCTCCTCGGCCGTCACCCCGGCGCCCTCGCGCAGCACCACGGCGGCCGTCACCGCCTCGATCCACCGCTCGTCCCGCACCCCGAACACGGCCGCCTCCGCGACCTCCGGGTGCTGGTAGATGGCCTCCTCCACCTCGCGGCTCGACACGTTCTCGCCGCCCGACTTGATCATGTCCTTCTTCCTGTCGACCACGGACAGGTAGCCGTCGGCGTCCATGACACCCAGGTCTCCGCTGTGGAACCAGCCGCCGCGGAACGCCTCCTCCGTCTTGCCGGGGTCGTTCCAGTAGCCGAGCATGGCGTGCGGGCTGCGGTGCACGATCTCGCCCACCACGCCGGGCGGCACCGGCCTGTCCTCGTCGTCGACGATCCTGGTTTCGACGTTCAGGGCGGGCCTGCCCGCCGAGCCCAGCCGGGTGAGCTGCTCGTCGGGCCCGAGGATCGTGGCGACGGGGGCCATCTCCGTCTGCCCGTAGAAGTTGAACAGGCGCACCTCGGGCAGGCGGGTGGCGATCTCCTTCAGCACCTCCACGGGCATGATCGAGGCGCCGTAGTAGCCCTTGCGCAGCGACGACAGGTCGCGGCGGCCGAAGTCGGGGTGGCGGAGGAGGCCGATCCAGACGGTGGGCGGGCAGAACAGCTTCGTCGCGCGCTCGCCCTCGATCGTGGCCAGGATCACCGCGGGGGCGGCGCCGGGCAGGATGATGTTGGTGGCGCCCAGGTAGATGCCGGGCGTGAGGAAACAGTGCAGTTGCGCGCAGTGGTAGAGGGGCAGCGCGTGCACCTCGACGTCGTCGGGGCTCATCTCGCCGTCGGCCACGCACGTGACGTACTGGGAGATCAGGCTGCGGCTCGACAGCGTGGCGCCCTTGGGGCGCGACTCGGTGCCGCTGGTGTACATGAGCTGGATCGGGTCGTCGTCAGCGATGTCCACCTGCGGCTCCGACGCGTCGTCGCAGGCCGTCCAGGCGGCGAACGGCTCCCAGCCGTCCCCCGCCGCGCCGATCACCCCGCGCACGGCGACCCGCGGGCCCGCCGCCGCGGCGGCCACCGGCAGCAGCCCCTCCTCCACCAGCATCCCGGTCGCACCCGAATGCTCCAGGATGTACGCGACCTCGTCGCTCCCCAGCATGAAGTTGATCGGCACGGAGATCGCGCCCAGCCGGGCCAGCGCGAAATACGCGACCACGAACGCGTGGTTGTTATGGCTCAGCACCGCGAACCTGTCGCCCTTGCCGACGCCCCGCGCCGCCAGCGCGTTCGCCGTGCGGTTGACCATCAGATCGAGGTCGGCGTAGTTCTGCCGCACGTCGCCGTAGACGATGGCGGTCTTGGAGGGGTGGCGGGCGGCCGAGCGCCGCAGCAGGTCACCGATGGTATGCCGGCGGATCATGGGGACATCCTTCAGTCGCGCTGAACCATGTTCGGGCGATCCTAACGGTTCGCCGTCTCCTGCGCCCGCGCGCGATGCCGTCACCATCGGGTGGCGGGCATAGACGGTGGTCATCAGGGAACTCGCTTCGGTGACGACGTCATCTCAGCTCACGGAGATGCTCACGCGTCTCATCCGAGAGAGGCTGCGCCATCGCCATGCCGCCCATTCCAGAGATCATGCACCGTACGTTGTTCCGCGCCCTGTCGCTGCTCCCGCCGCAGGCCCAGGGCCTGGCCCTCGGCCGTTTCTTCGACTGGCGGCACCGGGTCCCCGACCCTTGGAAGTTGTCGTCCGACAGCTACGAGCGGCAGAAGTACGAGGCCACGCTGAAACACGTGCCGCCGAAGCCGTACCGGCGCATCATCGAGGTCGGGTGCAGCGAGGGCGCTTTCACCCGCGCGCTGGCGGCCGCCTATCCCGAGGCCGAGATCGTCGGGGTCGACGTCTCCGCGCGGGCGCTGGCGCGGGCCCGCCGCCGGGTCCCCGACACCGGCCGGGTGCGCTTCGTCCAGGCCGACATCCTCACCCATGTGCCCGAGCAGCGCTTCGACCTCGTGTTCTGCTCGGAGACCCTCTACTATCTGGGCCGCCACGAGCGCCTGCGCCGGGTCAGCGCCCGCCTGGGCCGGCTGCTCGTGCCCGGCGACGGGGTGCTCGTGGCCGTGCACCCGTGGCCAGAGGCCGGGCGGCTGCACCGCTGCCTCGACGCCGACGCGGCGCTGTCGCGGCTGGCCGAGGAGGTCTATCTGGCGCCTCCCCGCCCGTACGCCGTCACGATCTACACCACGAGGGCCGGCCCGCCGCCCGCGTGACTCATGGCCCCTCCCCCAGCAGGTCGGCGCGACGGGATCAACACGCCGTCGTCGTCGAAGGCGGAACGCCGGCCTGGGGCGCCGTGCTGCCCAGCCCACCGCACCCAGACGGGCTGGAGCGCGGGCAGCCTGCCCGGCCTACCCCGCACTCCTCTGGTCTCGTGCCTGGGAGGGGCCGGAAGCCGTGCTGCGTGGGCGTCCGGGCGGGCGGCGGTCGAGGGCCTGGGCCCATTTGACGGCCACGGCGGCCACCTGGACGAGTTCGGTACGCAACCGGTCCGGCTCGGTCTCCGCGAACGCCTCCATCACCTCCTCCGCCAGGATGTGCCGCCACGTCAGCGCCCCGGCGCGGGCGGCCGTGTCCGTCGCGTGCCGAGCCGCGTCGGACTCGGCCGCCGCCCGCTCGCCACCGGTGCCGTCGGGCAGGACCTGCATACCCCACCGCACGTCCTGCGCCGCCCGCTCCGCCGCCACGTCGGCGAGCACCCTCGCCAGCGAGCCCGGCACGCCCGCATCGCCGTCCCCCGCCACGTCCGCGAGCACCCTCGCCGGCGAACCCGGCACGCCCGCATCGCCGTCCTCAGCCATCTGCCCAGTCTGCCCCATGGGGTTTCTCATACCTCACCGGTCACGGAGGGCCCCTGGGCGGCGGCTCACCACGGAAGCCCGGCCCCAGGTCCGTCATACCGGCGCACACGTGATCCCTGAACGCCCGCGCCGCAGGGGGCAGCCGCTCGCCCGCCGGCCAGCTCACGCCGATCGTCCTGAACACCGGCGGCGACAGCGGGACCTCCATGACCCCGGCGACCGAGCCGGGCGGCCCGGAGCGGGGCAGGATCGCCACCCCCAGCCCCGCCGCCACGAGCCCGCGCACGGTCTCCGACTCCTGCCCCTCGAACACGATCCGCGGTTCGAATCCCGCCCTGGCGCACAGGTCGTCGGTGATCTGGCGCAGGCCGTACCCGGGTTCGAGTGTCACCAGCTCCTCCCCCGCCAGCTCGGCGGCCCGCACCCGCTTTCTGGCCGCGAACCGGTGGGAGCGCGGCACGGACAACACCAGCTCCTGGTCGGCGAGCGGCCTGCTGACCAGGCCCGGGTCGTCCAGCGGCATGGGCGCGAGGAACACCAGGTCGATCTCGCCCTCGCGCGCGGCCCGCAACATGTTCCGCCGCGAGCCCTGCACCAGGCTGAACCGGATCCCGGGATGGCGCTCGCGGAAGGCGCGGATGAGGGACGGGACGAGCGTACGGCCGAGCAGGTGCAGGAAGCCGAGCACGACGCGGCCCGTGGCCGGGTCGATCTCCTCGCGCACCTCGCGTACGGCGGCGGTCACCGAGCCGAGCGCACGGGCGGAGGCGGCGGCGAGCACGCGCCCGGCCCTGGTCAGTCGGATGCCGCGGCCGGCGGGGAGCACGAGCGGCGCGCCGACCAGGTCAGCGAGCGCGGCGAGGCGGCGGCTGGCGGTCGGCTGGGGGATGCCGAGCAGCTCGGCCGCGCGTGTCACGTGCCCGGTCTCGCCGACCGCCGCGATCAGCGCGAGGTCGGAAGCGAGGCGGGCGGCCAGCCGCTCGTCGGACTCATCCATCACAGTATGAATCATCTCCCATTTCTGCATTAGACGTATCTATGAGCCGTGCTTAGCGTGGCGCGGGTGGTGGTCACTCAGACTCAGGCACCGCCCGCGGGCACACGGCGGGTCAGCGCGGCCGTGGCGGCGGCCGGAGTGTCGTCGTTCGCCCTGCTGTACGCGCCCCAGCCGGTGCTGCCGCAGCTCGCCGGGGCGTTCCGGCTGGATCCCGGGAGCGCGTCGCTGGCGATCGGCGTGGCCACGACCGCGCTCGCCGTGACGGTGCTGCCGCTGGCCTGGCTCGCCGGGGTGGCGGGGCGGCGGCGGGTGATGCTCTGGTCGGTGCTGGTGTCGGCGGTGGTCGGGCTGCTGCTGCCGCTGGCTCCGTCGTTCTCCGTGCTGCTGGCGATGCGGGCGGTCCAGGGGGTGGCGATCGCGGGGTTCGCCGGGGTGGCGGCGGCGTACCTGGCCGACCAGCTCGGCACGGCGCGGTTGCCGGGCGCGGTGGGCGCGATGATCGCGGGCAACACGATGGGCGGGATGCTCGGCCGGCTGGGCGCGGGCTTCGCCGTCGGCCCGCTGGGCTGGCACGGCGCGCTGTTCGCCGTGGCGAGCGTCGCCCTGCTGTGCGCGCTGTTCACGGCCCTGGCCCTCCCCCGCGACC
>NZ_SMKP01000078.1:0-44791 GCF_004349015.1 Nonomuraea diastatica | reverse complement strand
GGGTCGTTCTCGACGCGGATGTGAAGTTCGCCAGGTTCGTACGCCACCTCGACGCCGACCCGTGCGCCCGGAGCGTGCTGGAGCGCGTTGCTCAGCGCCTCCTGCACGATCCGGTACGCCGACAGCTCCACCCCCGGCGGGAGCGGCCTGCGTTCGCCGTCGACGCGCATGGTCACCGGCGTGCCTGCCGCCCGCAGCCGGCCCACCAGCTCCCCCAGCCGGTCAAGGGTCGGCTGCGGGCTCGCCTCGTCCGTGCCGTTCCTGAGCAGGTCGAGAATGCGGTGGAGCTCGGTGAGCGCCTCCACCGCGCTCGACCGGATGGTGGCGAAGCTCCTCGCCAGCTCCGGGGGAGGATCGGTCACACGGTAGGGGGCCGCCTCGGCCTGCACCGCGACGACCGACATGTGATGGGCCACCACGTCGTGCAGCTCCCTCGCGATCCTGGCGCGCTCTTCCAGGAGAGCGGAGCGGGTCTGCTCCGCCAGTGCCTTCTGATCCGCCAGGGCCACCCGGCGCAACGCCTCACGATGCCCGCCGAGCGCGCCCACGGTGATCAGCACCATGCCCGACAACAACGACATGTCCATCAGGCTCACCAGCGCCTGCTCGCCCGGCAGCCCCGCCCACAGGACGACCCCGGCCGCCAGCGTGCCGAGCCACATCTCGACCAGCAGCACACGCCCCGCCCCGAACCCCACCAGGCCCAGCACGGACACATGCGCGCCCAGCACGGGCGCGGGCCACACCATCCCGTCCAGCTGGGCATGGGACGTCACGGCGGCCGCCACGGCCGCGACCAGCGACAACCACCACGCCGCCCTGGGCCGGAAGCGGGACACCACCAGCGCGATCGCCGTCGCCAGCCCCAGGGTGCCCGCCGTCACGTTGCGCACGCCGTAGTCGTCGAGCAGGGTGTGCCAGACGATCGCGGCCAGCACCACCCCCAGAGCGCCCACCAGCGGCAGGGTCACCGCCGAGCGGAGCGGCAGGGCGAGCCCCGCGCCTTCCGCGTCGAACGCCAGGACCCACCGCGCACCATGTCTCACCCGGTCACTCACCCGATCTCCCTGCCTCGCGCGTCAACCCCTCTCCGATCAGTCTGTGTCAAGCGCGTACGTCGTGCCGGATGGAAATCGACCGGTCACGGGGAAATCCATTCGTGAATGCGCTGACTATTCGGATGACAACTGAGACGTTGAGTTTGTCAAAGGACCGCGCGTGGGCAAGGATAGTGCAGAGACCCATCCAACGAAGGGGCAGCGATGAAACGACGCCCGGTCATGGTGAAGGTGGAAGAGACCCGGCTGCGGGTCGGTGCGGTGACAGCGTCCAACTCCACGGGAAACTGAGGCACGCGGCGTTTCACTGCGAAACCGCGGAAACTCGACGGGAGCGCCGGCTGTTCCAAGCAGCGCCGCACGGCGACGAAATTCATCACCACATTTGCCGTTGTGGAGACCGGGGCAGCCTGCCTCCTTTCCGGTGTTCAGCCACGCCACCGCCCACTACAACGCCCGCTCCAGCCAGTGCCGCACCGGGACGAAGTTTCTCGGCCGCATGAGCACGTCACCGGGACGCTCATGGAAGGTAGTCGTGGCGTGACCGACGGCCTCGGCCGACGACCGGGCGATGAACGCGACGCAGTGCGGCATCGGCCCGCGTGGCGGGCCGGACCCGAACGGTGGGCGTGGTGACCGATGCCAGGTGATCTCCTGGCGGAGCAGGCGGGGGTGTCGGGGGGGTCGGGGACCGGCGCGCGAGCCAGGAACCGAACACCCTCGCGACCGCCCCTGCCGCGGGACGGACGACGATGTGGAGCCTCAGGTCAGAGGTGACGTCATCCGACGCCGCCGCCGAAGCTGATCTCATTGCCCTCCGCGTCCCGGTAGGTCACCTTGGTCACGCCACCGTCGTACGTCCCACGCCTCGCAGGCTCGATGCCCCGCTGCGTGATCTCGGCGACCCGGCCGCCCAGGTCGTCGACGAACGACAACACCAGAGCATTCCCCGCCCGATCCGGGTCTTGCACGATGTAGATGTAACGGTTCGCGGCCACCTCCCAGACTGCCTCGATGTCGTTCGGCAGGAAGGAGGGAGGCCCGCCGAAGAGCTGCTCGTACCACGGCAACGCCGCGGCGTAGTCGGAGACGGGGATGCCGGCGAAAAGGTCCTGCGCCATGTCGTCCTCCACACGCATGATCGATGTGTCACCGATACTGACCACGGCGGCGTCGAGAACTCATCGGCTCCCCGGTGCGCCCGCGCCCTGCCCTGGAGTTACGCGTCCCAGGTGACCGGGAGGCTCTTGACCCCGTAGATGTCCGCGACCTCCGGGCGCAGGGCGACCTCTTCGGCCGGGACGGCCAGGCGGAGGGTGGGGAAGCGGTTGAGCAGCGCGGCGAAGGCGACGCGCATTTCGACGCGGGCGAGTTGCTGGCCCAGGCACTGGTGGATGCCGTGGCTGAAGGCCAGGTGGCCGCCGTCCTGCCGGTGGATGTCGAGTGTGTGGGGGTCGGGGAAGCGTTCGGGGTCGCGGTTGGCGGTGTTGAGGGCCAGGATGACCGTGGTCCCGGCCTTGACGGTGTGGCCGCCCAGTTCGACGTCCTCCAGCGCGACCCGGGAGAACTGCTTGGCGATGCTCAGGTAGCGCAGCAGCTCTTCCACGGCCTGGTCGGTGAGGGTGGGGTCGGCGCGCAGCGCGGCGAGCTGTGCCGGGTTCTGCAGGAGGGCGAAGGTGCCCAGGGCGAGCATGTTGGCGGTGGTGTCGAACCCGGCCGACAGCAGGATCAGGGCCATGCCCTGTAGTTCCTCGTCGGTCAGGTCGCTGTCGAGCAGGTCGCTGAGCACGTCGTCGGTGGGGTTGGCGCGCTTGGCGGCCACCAGCTGCGCCAGATACTGCTGGGTCGCGATGTAGGCGGCGATCAGTTCCTCGTCGCTCGTCTCACCGCCGAGGAACGTGTCGATGTTCTCCTGGAAGAAGTTCCGGTCCTCGTACGGCACGCCCAGCAGCTCGCAGATCACGATGGCGGGGATGGGCTTGGCGAACGCGGTCACCAGGTCCGCCGACGGGCCGGCCTTCTCCATGGCGTCCAGGTGCCCGGCGGTGATCTGCTCGACGCGCTCGGTGAGCAGCCGCATCCGGCGGACGGTGAACTTGCCGACCAGCGGTTTGCGGTAGCGGCTGTGCCGCGGCTCGTCCATGAGCAGGAACTCGCCGGGCGGCGCCGGGGGGACCTCGATGTCGCCGTAGTCGATGATCGGATGGTGGCGCATGAGCTCCTTGCGGGAGCTGAAGCGGGGGTCGGCCAGGACCGACCGGGCCAGGTCGTAGCCGGTGACCAGCCAGCCCTGGTGCCCGTCGGGGAAGGAGAGGCGGCTGATCGGGCTCTGCTCGCGGGCCTCGATCAGCTCCTTGGGCGGGTCGAAGGGGCAGCCGGGCCGACGCTCGGTCGGCATCGTCGTGACGGTGTGGGGGGATTCAGTCATGATCTTTCCCTGTCTGGCGATGGGACGTGTCGTGTGGAACGCGAAGGGTGCGTGCAGGACGAGCCGAGCTCGGCCTACGCGGTCTAGGAGATCTTGCGGCGGTAGGTGTTCATGGCGAAGAGGTAGGCGACGATGAGGATGCCGACGCACCAGGCCAGGGCGATCCAGATGTCGGTGCCGACCGGCTGCTGGGTGAACAGGTCGCGGATGGTGTTGACGATGGAGGTCGCCGGCTGGTTCTCGGCGAAAAGGCGCACCGGGCCGGGCATGGTGTCGGTGGGCACGAAGGCCGAGCTGAGGAAGGGCAGGAAGATGAGCGGGTAGGAGAACGCGCTCGCGCCGTCCACGCTCTTCGCGGACAGACCGGGGATGACGGCGATCCAGGTCAACGCCAGGGTGAACAGGATCAGGATGCCGGCGACCGCGAGCCATTCCAGCACTCCCGCGCTCGAGCGGAAGCCCATGAGGAGGGCGACGAGCACCACGACCACGAGCGAGATCAGGTTGGCGACCAGCGAGGTCAGCACGTGCGCCCACAACACGGACGAGCGCGCGGTCGGCATGGACTGGAAGCGTTCGAAGATCCCGCCCTGCATGTCCATGAACAGCCGGTACGCGGTGTAGGCGATGCCCGAGGCGATGGTGATGAGCAGGATGCCGGGCAGCATGTAGTTCACATACGACGAGTCCGATCCGGTGTTGATCGCGCCGCCGAACACATAGACGAACATCAGCATCATCGCGATCGGCATGACCGCGGTCGTGATGATGGTGTCCGGGCTGCGGGTGATGTGGCGCAGGGACCGTCCGAGCAGGACGGCGGTGTCGCCGAAGAAATGCTTGTTCATCGTGGGTTTCCTTCAGGCTTTCGTGCCGACGAGCGTGAGGAAGACGTCCTCCAGGGTCGGCTGCTTTTCGACGTATTCGACCTCGGCGGGCGGGAGCAGCTGCTTGAGTTCGTCCAGGGTGCCGTTGACGATGATCCGGCCCTGGTGGAGGATCGCGATCCGGTCGGCGAGCTGTTCGGCCTCGTCCAGGTACTGCGTGGTGAGCAACACCGTCGTGCCGCCCTCGGCGAGCTCCTTGACGGCCTGCCACACCTCGATGCGTGCCTGGGGGTCGAGCCCGGTCGTCGGCTCGTCGAGGAAGACGACCGGCGGATTGCCGATCAGGCTCATCGCGATGTCGAGGCGGCGGCGCATGCCACCCGAGTACGTCGACACCTTCCGGGCGCCCGCGTCGGTCAGCGAGAACCGGGCGAGCAGGTCATCGGCGATCTTGCCCGGATTCTTGAGGTGCCGCAGGCGGGCGACCAACACGAGGTTCTCCCGGCCGCTGAGGATCTCGTCGACGGCGGCGAACTGCCCGGTGAGGCTGATCGACTCCCGTACGTCCGCGGCCTGCATGGCGACGTCGAAGCCGTTCACGCGGGCGGTGCCCGCGTCGGCCTTGAGCAGCGTTGCAAGAATCTTGACGGCGGTGGTCTTGCCCGCCCCGTTGGAGCCGAGCAGGGCGAAGATGCTGCCCCGCGCCACGGTGAAGTCCACGCCGCGCAGCACCTGCAGGTCCTTGTAGGATTTCTCGAGCCCTTGCACGTGGATCGCCGGGACTTGTTGTGTGGTCATCACGTGGTCCTGTCTTCTCTTCCGGGGTTCTCACCGGCGGCGCATTCGATTGCGGTGGTGAAGCGGTGCCGCTCCCGGGCTCTGTACTGGCCCAGCGGGTAGTTGGCCATGAACGTCTCGACGAACTCCACCGGGTCGTCGCCGAAGATGTCGCGGATCGGGGTGCCGTCGGCCGCGCTCTGTTCGAACAGGTCGGCCAGGTCGTGGAACATCGCCATGGCGCCGGCGCCGTCGGCCGGCCCGAATTGCATGAGGTAGCGCTCCAGCGCTTCGACCGCGATGCGGTAGTTGTCGGGGAGTTGCTTGACGCGCGCCTTGTAGCGCCGCCAGCGCTTCTTGTCGTCCAGGGATCCGGTGAGGAGTTCCAGGTACTGCAGGTAGCGGCTCTTGGGCTCGTTCGATCCTGTGGCCATGTCTAGTTACCTCCCTTGCGGAGCTGTTCGAGCCGTTCTGCGAGGAAGCTCCAGGTCCTCCAGAACTCCTCCAGGTACTCCCGCCCGTGGGCGTTGAGGGAGTACACCTTGCGTGGCGGCCCCTTTTCGGAGGGGACCTTGGTCACGTCGACCAGGCCGCGCCGCTCGAAGCGGACCAGCAGCGCGTAGATGGTGCCCTCGGCGATGTCGGCGAAGCCCTGATCCCGCAGCCGCGCCGTGATCTCGTAGCCGTAGGCGGGCCGGATGGACAGGATCGCCAGGACGATGCCCTCCAGCGTTCCCTTGAGCATCTCCGTGACGAGCTTGCCCATGGGACACCTCCCCTTCAGGTACTCGGTGACGCTAACTACCGGTACAACGTAACACTGACTACCAGTACTTAGCAACGCCGAATAGCGAAGGAAACCGCGGATCCGATCGCTGCTCGTCCACCATCGCCGGGCGCGCTGACACCGGGCCGTTTTCACGCTGACACGGCCGCCGACTCCGGGACCTTCACGAGATCGGCATCCGGACGGTCATGGTGAGACCTCCTCCCGGAGTCTCCTCGGGTTCCAGCGTGCCGCCCATGGCTTCGGTCAGCCCGCGCGAGAGCGCGAGGCCGAGCCCGACGCCGGTGCCGTTGTCGCGGTCGCCGAGCCGCTGGAAGGGCAGGAAGACCCGCTCGTAGTCCTCGGGCGGGATGCCGGGGCCGCGGTCGACGACGCGGATCTCAACCTCGTCGTCGTGCCGGCTGCCGTTGATCAGCACATCATGGCCGGGCGGGCTGTAGCGGACGGCGTTGGCCATGAGGTTGACCAGCACACGTTCCAGCAGGGCCGGGTCGGCCTGAATCTCGGGGAGGGCGAAGGGCACATTGCCTTCGATGCGGTCGCGCATCGGGCCGAGGTCGTCGATGGCGCGGGGGATGACTTCCTCCAGGGCGACGGGCTGCAGGGAAAGGCCGAGCACGCCGGCCTGCAGGCGGCTCATGTCGAGCAGGTTCTCCACCAGCCGGTCCAGTCGGTCGAGCGACTCGTCGGCGGTGGCCAGCAGCTCGTCGCGGTCCTCCGGCGTCCATATGACGTCGTGGCTGCGCAGGCTTTCGACGGCGGCCTTCGCGGCTGCCAGAGGGGTGCGCAGGTCGTGGCTGACGGCGGCGAGCAGCGCGGTGCGCATCTTGTCGGCTTCCGCCAGTGGCTTGGCCTGTTCGGCCTCGCGTTGCAGGCGTTCCTGGCGGAGGGCGACGGCCGCCTCGGCGGCGAAGGCCTCCAGTACGCGCCGGTCGCTGGCGTCCAGGAGCCGTCCACGGGCGGCGAGCACGAGACGGTCGTTGATCTGGACGTCGGTGTCGGCCATGGCGGGCTCGGTGCAGGGCTTGGCACCAGAAGTGGCGATGATCCGCCAGGCTCGGGGCTCGGCCTGGTCGTCCGGGGTGGGCTCGGCGAGGCGTTCGAGCAGGGTGACCGAGTCCAGGCCGAACGTCTCGCGCAACCGTCCCAACAGGGAGGGCAGAGCGGCCTCGCCGCGGAGCACGTGCCCGGCCAGCGTGGACAGCGCCTCGGCGTCGGCGCGGGCTCGCGCGGCCTCCCTGGTACGCCGCGCGGCCAGGTCGACAATCGTGCTGACCGCAGCCGCGACCAGCACGAACACCACCAGCGCGAGGAAATTCTCCGGATCGGCGATCGTCCACGTGTGCACGGGCGGAGTGAAGAACCAGTTGAGCAGCAGCGACCCGCCCACGGCCGCGACCATGGCCGGCCACATGCCGCCGATGAGGGCGACCCCGACGACCAGGCAGAGGAACAGCAGGATCTCGCTGGGCAGCGAGATCACGTCGCGGAACGGCAGCAGGGCGACGGTCAGCAGCGGCATGCCCGCCACCGCGACCGCCCAGCCGGACAACCGGCGCTTCTTGTTCAGCGCGGCTCCAGAGCGTTTAGGCCGCTTGCGGCCCTGTTTGGCCTCCTCGTGGGTGACCAGGTGCACGTCGATGGTGCCGGACCGGGCAGTGGTCTCCACTCCGACACCGCGTGAGAGAACCTGGGCGAACCTGCCGCGCCGCGAGGCGCCGAGCACGAGCTGGGTGGCGTTGACGCCGCGGGCGAAGTCGAGCAGCGCCTGAGGAATATCGTTCCCGACCACCTGGTGGTAGCTGCCGCCCATGCTCTCCACCAGGTTACGCTGGCGGGCCAGGTTGGCAGGGTCTCCGCCGGCCAGCCCGTCGGCGCTGGTGACGTGGACGGCCAGCACGTCGGCGCCCTTGGTGCGGGCAGCGATCCGGACGGCCCGCCGGACGAGCGTCTCGCCCTCGGGGCCGCCGGTCAGGGCGACGACGACGCGTTCGCGGGCCTCCCAGGTACCGGCGATGCCGTGGTCGGTGCGGTAGCGGTCGAGCTGGTCGTCCACCTTGCCCGCCACCCACAGCAGGGCCAGTTCCCGCAGCGCGGTGAGGTTGCCGACGCGGAAGTAGTTGGACAGCGCCGCGTCCACCTTCTCGGGCGCGTAGACATTTCCATGCGCCATGCGGCGGCGCAGCGCCTCCGGCGACATGTCCACCAGCTCGATCTGGGTGGCCCGCCGCACCACCTCGTCCGGGACGGTTTCGCGCTGCGGGATGCCAGTGATCTGTTCGACGACGTCGTTGACGGACTCGAGGTGCTGGATGTTGACCGTGGAGATGACGTTGATGCCGGCGTCGAGGATCTCGTCGATGTCCTGCCAGCGCTTGGCGTTCTTCGAGCCGGGCACGTTGGTGTGGGCCAGCTCGTCGATCAGCGCCACCTTGGGCGCCCGCTCGATGAGCGCATCCACGTCGAGCTCGGTGAAGGTGGCGCCGCGGTGGACGAGGATCCTGCGGGGGATGATCTCCATGCCCTCCAGGAGGGTGGCGGTGCGGGGGCGGCCGTGGGTCTCGACGAAACCCACGACCACGTCCCGGCCTCGTTCCAGGCCGCGCCGGCCCTCCCCGAGCATCGCGTACGTCTTGCCCACCCCGGGGGCCGCCCCGAGGTAGACCCGCAGCCGCCCCCGCATGTCAGGCTCCGTCGAGGGCGAGGTTGAGTTCGAGCACGTTGACGGCGGGTTCGCCCATGAAGCCGAGGGCTCGCCCGGTGGTGTGCTCGCCGATCAACGCCTTGACCTGGTCGAGGGCAAGCCCGCGCTCCTTGGCCACGCGGGGAGCCTGCAGCTCGGCATAGGCGACGGAGATGTGCGGGTCCAGGCCGGAGCCGCTGGCAGTGACCGCGTCGGCGGGAACCTGCACGGTGGTCACGTCGCCGCGGACGGGGACGGTGCGGCCGGCCGCGTAGTTCTCGCCCGGCCGAGCGCATTCGACCTTCAGCCCCTGGTAGGTGGTGACGAAGGGGGTGGCGGGGCAGGCCTGGTTGACGCTGACGGCGCGGTCGGGGAAGACCTTCAGCACCGCGCCGACCCCGTCAGGGGTGCAGTACGGGCGGGCGCCGCCGATCCCCTCCAGCTCGCCGACCGCCTTGGAGCGGGCGCAGACCTGGGTGAGCAGTGACTGCTCGCCCTCGTCCGGGTTGCCCTCGTCATCCTTGGCACCCGGCACCGGCAGAGTGTCGATGACATCCTCCGGGCCGAGGTTGCTCGCCGAGGTGGAGGTGGGGTCGTAGCCGTCGCCGGCCGCCGACGGGCGGGACTGGAAGTACTTCTTGACCGGGTTTCCGTCGGCGTCGGTGAAGGACTGGCCGATCAGCGAGCTGCCGACGGCCTTGCCGTCCTTCTCGATGACCGAGCCGTTGGCGTGGTCGTTGAAGAGTGCCTGGGCCACGCCGGTGGCGGCCAGCGGGTAGATGATGCCGGTGACTACCGTGAGCACGAGCAGCGCGCGCAGCGCGGCGAGGTGCCGGCGGATCCAGCTGGGCATGCGGTCCATTTATGACATCCCCGGAAGGAAGCGAATCAGCAGATCGATGAGCTTGATGCCGATGAACGGGACGATGACCCCGCCGAGCCCGTAGACGTACAGGTTGCGCGACAGCAGCTTGGACGCGCTGGACGGCCTGTATCTGACGCCTCTGAGCGCGAGCGGGATGAGGGCGATGATGACCAGCGCGTTAAAGATGACCGCCGAGAGGATCGCGGACTGCGGGCTGGCCAGGCGCATGATGTTGAGCGCGTCCAGGCCCGGGTACACCGCCGCGAACATCGCGGGAATGATCGCGAAGTACTTGGCGATGTCGTTGGCGATGGAGAACGTGGTCAGCGCACCCCGGGTGATGAGGAGCTGCTTGCCGATCTCGACGACCTCGATGAGCTTGGTCGGGTTGGAGTCGAGGTCGACCATGTTGCCGGCCTCCTTGGCTGCGGAGGTGCCGGTGTTCATGGCCACGCCGACGTCGGACTGGGCCAGGGCGGGGGCGTCGTTGGTGCCGTCGCCGGTCATCGCGACCAGCCGGCCGCCCTCCTGCTCCTTCCTGATCAGCGCGAGCTTGTCCTCGGGGGTGGCCTCGGCCAGGAAGTCGTCCACGCCGGCCTCGTCGGCGATGGCCTTGGCGGTCAGCGGGTTGTCGCCGGTGATCATGACGGTGCGGATGCCCATGCGGCGCATCTCGTCGAAGCGCTCGCGCATGCCCTCCTTGACCACGTCCTTCAGGTGGATGGCACCCAGGACGCGGCCCGTCTCGGCGACGACGAGGGGGGTCCCGCCGGAGGCGGAGATGCCGTCCACGATGTGCCCGATCTGGTCGGTGGGGTGGCCGCCGACGTCGCGCACCCACTTCATGACCGCGGTGGCGGCGCCCTTGCGGACCTCGCGGCCGTCCAGGTTGACGCCGGACATGCGGGTCTGGGCGGTGAACCGCACCCATTCGGCGCCGTGGATCTCGCGCTCGCGCAGGCCGTAACGCTGCTTGGCGAACACCACGATCGAGCGGCCCTCGGGGGTCTCGTCCGCCAGGCTGGAGAGCTGGGCCGCCTCGGCCAAGGCCTGCTCGGTGACCCCGTCCACCGGGACGAACTTGCTGGCCTGACGGTTGCCCAGGGTGATGGTGCCGGTCTTGTCCAGCAGCAGCGTGGACACGTCCCCGGCGGCCTCCACGGCGCGGCCGGACATGGCCAGGACGTTGCGCTGCACCAGGCGGTCCATACCGGCGATGCCGATCGCCGACAGCAGCGCACCGATCGTGGTCGGGATCAGGCAGACGATCAGAGAGGCCAGCACGATCCCGGTCACGCCGTCGGAGGTCAGCGCGAGCGAGTCCGGCACGCCGGGATTGACCGACTTGGAGAATATGGCCAGCGGCTGCATGGTCGCGGTGGCCACCAAGAAGATGGCGGTCAGCGCAGCCAGCAGGATGTTGAGCGCGATCTCGTTCGGCGTCTTCTGCCGGTTCGCGCCCTCCACCAGGGCGATCATGCGGTCCACGAAGCTCTCGCCCGGCTTCTGCGTGATCTGCACGAGGATGCGGTCGGACAGCACCTTCGTGCCACCGGTCACCGCGGAGCGGTCGCCGCCGGACTCGCGGATCACGGGGGCGGACTCGCCCGTGATGGCGGACTCGTCCACGCTGGCGATGCCGTCGATGACGTCGCCGTCACCGGGGATGATCTCGCCGGCCTCGACGATCACCAGGTCGCCCTGCTTGAGCTCGGTCGCGCCGACCACGTCCCACTGGCCGTGGTCGTCGCGGCTCTTCAGCCGGCGGGCGGTGGTGTCGCGCTTGGCCGCCCGCAGTGTGGCCGCCTGCGCCTTGCCCCGGCCTTCGGCCACGGCCTCGGCCAGGTTCGCGAACACGACGGTCAGCCACAGCCACATCACGATGGCCCAGGCGAAGATCGACGGGTCGAGGACCGCCAGCACTGTGGTGAACACCGCGCCGATCTCGACGATGAACATCACCGGGTTGCGCCACATGACGCGCGGGTCGAGCTTGCGCAGCGCGGCCGGCAGCGACCGGATCATCTGCTTCGGGTCGAGCAGACCGCCGCCGACCCGGCCGCCCTTGTCCGGCGTCGGCGACTGGCTCGGTGATTCCAGCACTTGTGTTGACATATCTACAGCAGTCCTTCTGCGAGCGGCCCGAGCGCCAGAGCCGGGAGGAACGTCAGGGCGACCAGGGTGATCGTCACGCCGACGACCATGCCGACGAACTGCGGCCGGTACGTCGGCAGCGTGCCGACGGAGGCGGGCACCGGCGCCTGCCGTGCCAGCGATCCGGCCAGCGCCAGCACCAGCACGATCGGCAGAAATCGGCCGAAGGCCATGCACAGGCCGAGCGTGGTGTTGTGGAACGTGGTGTTCACGCTCACGCCGGCGAAGGCGGAGCCGTTGTTGTTGGAGGCGGAGGTGTAGGCGTACAGGATCTCCGACAGGCCGTGCGGGCCGGAGTTCAGCATGGCCGAGCGGCCGGCCTCGGTAGCCATCGCCACCGCCGTGCCGAGCAGCACCAGCGTGGGGGTGACGAGGAAGTACAGCGAGGCGAGCTTGATCTCGCGGGCGCCGATCTTCTTGCCCAGGTACTCCGGTGTGCGGCCGACCATCAACCCCGCCACGAACACCGTGAGCACGGCGAGGATGAGCATGCCGTACAGGCCCGCGCCGACGCCGCCGGGGGCGACCTCACCGAGCAGCATGTTGAAGATCAGCATGCCGCCGCCGATCGCGGTGTAGGAGTCGTGGAAGGAGTCCACCGAGCCCGTGCTCGTGAGGGTGGTGGCGGTGGCGAACAGGCCCGAGTTCGAGGTGCCGAAGCGGGTCTCACGGCCTTCGAGGGCCTGCCCGATCGCCTGCGGCACGGTGCCGCTCACGCTCAGCTCGGCCCACTGGGTGATGCCGATGCTGACGATCGCCATGATCGCCATCACGCTGGTGATCGCGTATCCCTGCCGGTTGTCGCCGACCATGCGACCGAACGTGCGCGGCAGGCAGGAGGCGATGACCGTCAGCAGGAAGATCGTCAGCCAGTTCGTCCACGCCGCCGGGTTCTCGAACGGGTGAGCCGAGTTGACGTTGAAGATGCCGCCGCCGTTCGTGCCCAGGTCCTTGATCGCCTCCTGTGAGGCTGCCGCGGCCGGGGTGAAGGTCTGCTCGCCGCCGGTCAGCGTCGTCCACATGCTGTGGTCGGCGAAGGTCTGGATCGCGCCACCGGCCACCAGCACCAGCGCCGCCACGAACGCGATCGGCAGCAGGATGCGCATGATGCCGCGGACCAGGTCCACCCAGAAGTTGCCGAGCGTGTCGGTCCTGCTCCGGGCGAAGCCGCGAACCAGGGCGATGGCCACCGCCATGCCGACCGCCGCGGAGACGAAATTCTGCACCGCCAAGCCCGCGGTCTGCACCACGTGACCCATCGTGGCCTCACCCGAGTAGGCCTGCCAGTTGGTGTTGGTGACGAAGCTGACCGCGGTGTTCCAGGCCAGCGACGGCTCGACCGGCTCCATCCCCAGCGAGAGGAACAGGTGGTTCTGCAGGCGCTGCAGCCCGTACAGGAACAGGATCGACAACACCGAGAACGCCAGCACGCTGCGCGCGTAGACGCCCCACCGCTGTTCGCTGCCGGCGTTGACACCCAGCAGCCGGTAGACGACGCGTTCGACGCGCAGATGCTTGGTTCCGGTGTAGACGCGGAACATGTAGTCGCCCAGCGGCATGTAACAGACGGCCAGGGCGAGAAGGAGCGAGCCGATGAACAGGAGCCCTGCCATGGTCGATGACATCAGAAACGCTCCGGGAACAGCAGGGCCGCGACCACGAAGATCACCAGGCCTACGACCACGACGAGGCCCACGGCGTTGACACCACTCACAGCCGCTCCACCGCCTTGACGACCAGCCCCAGGACGACGAAGATCGCGACCGTCAGGGCTACGAAGATGACGTCGGTCATCCCCACTCCTCAATCTGGAAACAGGGTGTTCTGCCGCACCTACTGGGCGGCCCCGAAACCAGCGAATCCTATGATTTGAGGGGTTTGGCCGGTCTTGACGGGATTCATACGGCCGATGCTCGAATATTGACGCCTTTTCTACGCCCAGCCCGCAAGCACCCTTTAGGCGATGTGTCAAGATCGCCCGACGGCTTGCCCTCGATCCGTTCAGAAGCCGTCAAAGTCGGGTGGGGAGCGTACTCACGAGCGAGACGAGCCGCTCACCCGGGGACGCGGCTGTCCGGGGATCGGCCAGGGGCACGGGCGACCAGCAGGAGGAGTTCCTTCCAGGGGGCGGTCACCGCCGCGGGACAGGGGACTGAGATGTGGTCATGGACCCTTCTCAAGGAGAGTGACGGGGGGAGACTTCCCTCCCGTGCGCGAAGGGCCTTCCGCCGCAGCGGCCCGGACTCCTTATGCGCCTGACCCAGGCGCCCGCGTGGGCGAAAGGTCTCCGGTGCAAGTATTTTGACGCCTTTCTGACGCGTAAACAACGCGTCAGAAGCCGTAGTGATTGCGTAGAGATGCCGTAGGAAAAATGCCGTAGGAAGCCAGAAGGAGATTAGATGAAATGGTTTCCTGACGGCGGAAGGACTGGGTGGATGCGTGGCCACGAGGGGGAGGGGTTGATCCCGGCCGGGTTGCCCAGAGGCGCTGTGGTGCAGCCTCGTCTGGTAGGCGAGCCTCGGCGGTGCTAGCGTCCGAAATGGAGCGCCGGGAAGCCTGGTCGGCATTGTTGCAAGGGTGTCGGCTTTGGGAGTAAGGCGCGATGGAACTGATCCGGCTGTCCGACATCGACGGCTCCATGCTCGACCTCGTGGGCGGTAAGGGCGCCGGGCTCGGGGAGATGATCAAGGCGGGGGAGCGCGTTCCCGATGGCTTCTGCCTGACCGTCGAGTCCTACCGGTCGGGGGATGTGCCCGAGAACGAGCTGGTCGAGGCATACAAGCGGCTCGGCGGCGGGCGGGTGGCGGTGCGCTCCAGCGCCACCGCCGAGGACCTGCCGGAGGCCAGCTTCGCCGGCCAGCAGGACACGTATCTCAACATCGAAGGCCGGAGTGAGCTGATAGACGCGGTTCGCCGCTGCTGGGACTCCCTGTTCACGGAACGAGCCGTCGCCTACCGCGCCGCCGCGGGCGTCGGTGAGGCGGTCATGGCCGTGGTGGTGCAGCGCATGATCGACCCGGTCGCGGCCGGCGTGCTGTTCACCGCCAACCCGATCACCGGCTGCCGTGCTGAGATGGTCGTCGACGCCGCCCCTGGCCTGGGCACCGCCATCGTCGAGGGCACCGTCGTGCCCGACCACTACGTGCTCGACCGGCGGATGCCGGCCGTACCGAACCCCGACGGCTGCCTGAGCGCGGAGCAGCTCGACCAACTGCGTGCGGCCGGGCTGCGTCTGCAGAAGCATTTCGGTTCGCCGCAGGACATCGAGTGGGCGATAGACGCTGAGGGCTCGCTGTGGCTGCTGCAGTCCCGGCCGATCACCACGCTCTTCCCGCTGCCGCCCGACACCGGCGATACACGGCTCTACCTGGAGTTAGGCCACTTGCAGGGCATGCTCCGCCCGTGCACCCCCATGGGAGTGTCGCTGTTCAAGACCGGCGGAAGCCTGTGGTTCAAGGCCGCGGGAGCCAAGGTCGACCGGCGCGACCCGCTGCCCCGGCTGGAGCACATCGGTGGCCGGATCTACTTCGACGTGACCGACTTCTTGCGCAGCAAGACCATGCGCAAGCACATCGGGACCTCCCTGGAGATCTACGGGCCGAGAGTGCAGGGCGCCGTGCTGCGCATGCTCGACGATCCACGGTTCGCGTCGCGGCCCGGCCTGCCGTTCCATGTCGGCACCGCGCTCAAGGGCACCTTGCGGACGGTGCCCGCCGGGATAGCCGGAGTGGTATCGAGCCTGTCCAACCCGGCTCTCGCACGAGCCCGCGCCTACCGCGGCGTCGCGGAGATCAAGCGGATGATCGTCCCACCGGGCGGGTCCGCCACGGCCGCCGAACGGCTGCGCTGGGTCATCGAAGACTCCCACACAGGGGTCATGAGCATGGACATGCACGGGATCCTGTGGCCGCTTGTGACAGGCATGATCGCCGGAACGGTCCCGGCCGCGTTGCTCAAGGGCGTCGCCACGGGCGAGGAACTCGACACCGTCCTCGGTGGCATGCCGTACAACGTGACGACGGAGATGGACCTGAAGCTATGGGACCTGGCGGTGAAGGCACGCGAGCACCGCGACCTCTTCCTCGGCACCCCACCGGAGGACCTCGCCGCGAAGTACTTCGCGGGCGAGCTCCCAGACATCGGGATGACCGGCTTCCTGGCCACGTACGGCATGCGCGCGGCGGCCGAGATCGACGTCGGCGTGCCGCACTGGGACGAGGACCCGGCACCGCTGTTCGCCACCATCGCCAACTACCTGCGCATCGAGGATCCCGCGCAGGCGCCCGACCTGCGGTTCAAGGCGGCCGCGGTCAAGGCGGAGCGAATGATCGAGACGCTGTCGCGGCGGGCACGGCGCCGGCACCCGGTCCGCGGCCGGCTGGCGGTGTTCTTCATGCGCCGCTCGCGACAGCTCACCGGGCTACGGGAGATCGCGAAATTCGCCTGGCTGCCCGCGATCCAAGCGTGCCGGCGGCAACTCCTTCTGGCCGGCGCGGACCTGGCCGACCGCGGTCGGCTGGAGCACGCTGACGACATCATGTTCCTGACGCTGGACGAGGCGCGAGCCGCCGCTCACGACGAGGCCGACCAACGGGAACTGGCCGCGATGCGGCGCGCGGAGTACGAGCGGGAACTGCGCCGGCGCACGGTCCCCGGCGCCCTGCTGTCCGACGGGACCGACGTGGAGGCGCTCGCCCCCGCCCGGCCGGCACAGGACGGCGTGCTGGCCGGCATGTCAGGGGCCTCCGGGCAGGCAACGGGCAGGGCGCGGGTGATCCGTGACCCGGTTGGCGCGCGCATCGAACCGGGGGAGATCCTGGTCGCACCCACCACCGACCCTGGATGGACCCCGCTGTTCATGACCGCGGCCGGTCTGGTGACCGAGACCGGCTCCCCGGTTGCGCACGGCCCCACCGTTGCCCGCGAGTACGGGATCCCCGCCGTCATCTGCGTCCGTGACGCCACAAATGAGATCAAGACCGGGCAGTTGATCACCGTCGACGGTACGGCGGGCACAGTGCGCGTGGAACCCGAATGACCGTCAGGGGGTGTGGTGTGCCCCTGCATGAATGCCGGCGAGGCGACCGGCCGTGGTCCTGGCCGGCCAACCGACCGGCGCGCTCGACGACGCCAACACCCACATGGTGATCGACGTGCTTCGTGACATGGCAGCCGTCGGTGATGTCGCAGGCCCTGCTCGGCCAGGTCGGTGAACCCCTATTCCAGCGGTCCGACGGCGCCCTCGACCGCATCGATGATCGCCCCCGACCTGCTCAGGTCGAGCACGGTCGCCATCTCGGTGTGGAACCACCGGTCGCCGTCGAGGGCGGGCGGGATGGCGTCACGGATGACCTCCACCGCCGCCCGAGTGCCACGGCCGAGCGGATGTTCGCGTGCCAGCGGCTCGACCAGGGCCAAAGCCTGCGCCGCCATGAGCATCTCGGCCGAGACGATCTGTTCGACGTTGTCCACCACGGTGCGGGCCTTGCGGGCACACCACGCCGAGTTCGAGACGTGGTCCTCGGCGTTGCCCTTGCCGGGAATCGAGTCGATCGAGCCGGGAGCCGACAGCGTTCGGTTCTCCATCACCAGCGCCGACATCGAGCACTGCACGTTGGCGTAGCCGGTGTTGACGCCCGCCGGGCCGGCGTTGAGGTTACGCGGCAGGCCCAGGCTCATCGCCGGGTCCAGCAGGCGGGCCAGGCGCCGCTCGCTGATCGAGCCCAGATCGGTGAGCGCGATGGCGAGCAGGTCCATCGCCTGAGCCGGGGACTGCCCATGGAAGTTGCCGCCGGAGATCACCTCGTAGCCCTCGTCGGTCTCGAAGATCAGTGGGTTGTCGGTCGCCGCGTTGCTTTCGATCTCCAGCACCCGATCGATGTATCCGAGCGCATCGCGCGCCGGCCCGTGCACCTGCGGCGCACAGCGGATCGAGTAGACGTCCTGGACCCGTGGCGCCGGAGCCTGACCGCTGGCGCGGTTCTCCTCCGGGAACACCACCTGCCGCGCGGCCGGGGAGCAGCGTCGTGAGTCGCCCGCCAGCCTGAGCACATTCCCGGCCACCTGCTGCTGGCCGGGATGGGGCCGGGCGCGATGGACCGGCACGCGGAACGCGGCGAGCTCACCGCGCATCGCCTCCAGGCTCATCGCCAGGGCTATGTCGGCGGCCCGTACGACTCGCCGCGCGTCGTGGGCGGCCAGCACCCCCAGGGCCAGAGAGACGGTGGACCCGTTCAGCAACGCCGACGCGTCCTTGGCCGCGGGCTCGAACTCGGCTGGCAGCCGGGCGGCCGAGATCGCCGCCGGCGCGCTCAGCCGGCGCCCGCCATAATCGATCTCCGCCTCGCCGAACCCGTACAGGGCGGCCGCCAGGTAGGAAAGGGGCGCGAGATCTCCTGACGCGCCCACCGATCCCTTGGACGGGATCACCGGATGCAGCCCCTCGTTGAGGAAGGCCAGCAGCCGATCGACGACCTCGACCGAGGGCCCGGAGAACCCGGCCGCCAAGGCGTTGGCGCGCAGCAGCATCACCGCCCTGACCACATCGGGCTCGAACGGCTCGCCGGTCCCGGTCGCGTGCGCCTTGATGAGCTGCCGCTGATAGTGCGCCATGTCGGCAACCGATATCCGCCGGTCCTTGAACTGGCCCACACCGGTGTTGAACCCGTACATCAGAGGGGCTCGGTCGTCCATCCACCGCGTCTCGATGTGGGCACGCGTACGGACCAGCCGATCCCGCGCGGCGTCGGCGAGCGTCACCTCCGCATATCGGTGGGGGGTCACTGGACGGGCGACACGGACAATCTGGTCAGCGGTGAGGGTTTCACCGTCGATGACAACGCTCATCACACCTGTGCCTTCACTCTGTTTCCCTGGGGACACGGACTCGCCCGCGGTTTCCACCGACCGGCAGGCGGACACCCCGCGCTGTGCGGCTCTCGTTTCATTCGAGGGTGGCGAGGGCCTTGCGCGCGAGGTCCTCGATGGGGACGGTGAAGCGCGCGGCCGCGGTGCTCTCGTACTCGCGCTCCGACGTCAGCCTGTCGGGGGCGTCTCCGGTGAGCGGGAGGTCGGCGTGGATCTCCGCTTCCACCAGCGTGTTGCCGGCCCGGACTTTGACGACCCGGCTCAACGTACCTGTGGCGACCCACTGATCCCAC
This sequence comes from Nonomuraea diastatica, assembly GCF_004349015.1. Taxonomy (NCBI): domain Bacteria; kingdom Bacillati; phylum Actinomycetota; class Actinomycetes; order Streptosporangiales; family Streptosporangiaceae; genus Nonomuraea; species Nonomuraea diastatica. The sequence continues at coordinate 26,052 of NZ_SMKP01000078.1, read as the reverse complement.
TCGAACGGGCGGCGGTAGTCGGGGGAGTCGAAGTCGGCTTCGCGCGGTGGTGTCGGCGCCGTCGTCCCAGAGCAGGTAGGTCTTGGCGCGGTCGCCGATGCCCGGCACACTCGTCCACTGCGTCATCTTCTGGTCGTCGGGCCGCCTCTCGCTGCGTGCCTCGAAGCCGCCATAGATGGAGTCGAGTTGCTCGCCGACGTCTCGCCCGAACAGCAGGGGCTGGTGCCGGACGACGTAGCGGACGGTCGCCGTCCACCGGCCTCCGCGTCCGGCGAGGGAGAAGTCGCAGACCACCGTGTAGCCGCGCTCCGATTGCCAGGTTGTCTCCATGCCGCTCGCCGAGAGGCCGGGCGCGAGCGTACGTTCGAGGTCGGCGCAGGGCTCCTGGGCGAGTTCCTTGCCGCCGCTCTGGTCGAAGACGCCGCGCTCGTGCTCGGGCTTGCTGAAGTACGAGTACGTCAGCGCCACGATCACGCCGATCACCACGATCACCACGGCCAGCACCGAAAGGCAGCCGATCAGGATGACCCTGGCAGGGGAGCGTTTCGGCTTGGCGGGGGGCATGGGCGGCCTCGGCGCGGCGGCGTTAGGGATCATGGTGCTTCCTGTGACGGAGGAATGCGGAATGGCCGGAACCCGACGGTCGTCCCCGGCGGAATGTCGAGCTTGATGAAAGATCGCGTTGGGGTGTTCGGCCACGGCGTTCTCGCCGACTGCGCCGCAAAGCCGGTGTGCGGTACGCGCGTCGCAGGGAACGCCGAAGCCGTCGATATCGGCGCCACCGTCATCCGCCGGCCGGATCGGCCGGAACGGCGTACAGGATGGCCTGCACCGGGCGAGCCCCCGGCTCTGGCGAGCGGCTGCGCTCCTGGTAGCGGTGCAGCACGGCGAACAGCTCACGGCCGAAGTCGCGGAGCTGGTCGGGGGTCAGCCGCAGGAGGTTGCTGGACAGCGTGGAGACGTTGCGCCATTGGACCGGGAGCCCGTGCCGCCGATCGATGAAGCTCTCAATGGTCTGGACGTCCCTGGCCAGCATCGTCCTGGCGAAGGCGTCCGCGGCACGCGAGGTTGCCGAGTCCTCGTCGGGCTGGTGCACGTAGGTCAGGCGCTGCACTGCGAGGCGCCAGGGGCGCGCGCGTCCCTTGCCCTGCCCGGTCTCCTCGACCACGCCGTATTTGGCCAGCAATTGCAGATGGTACGAGCACACCTTCGGGGTCAACCCCAGCTCTTCCGCGGCACCGCTCGCGGTAACCTCCCCGTTCATCTGCAGCAGGCGCAGGAGGTCGAGCCGCACTGGATGGGCCAGCGCCCGGAGAGTACGCGGATCAGTATTGGAATGGATATTCCCAGAAGGCATATTCCGATAGAAAACCGTAGGCCCCATCACCTGTCAAGCCTGGTACCGGCGGGACCCAGGGAAGTCGCAACGGCGGATGGCGTAGCCGAGGACCGGGCGCACAGACCTGCCGGTAGACCTGTTCGACACGATCACCGTCCACAGGCGGTTCCCCTGGCCGGCGTCCCTCCGGCAGGTGCTGGATCTGTGAGGCGTTGGGTCCACCCGCGACGCTGATCCGCCATGACGCCCACCTGGCACCGGCCGCCTGAACCCCTGGGCATCCGACGGCATCCCGCCGACGATGCTGCCCGAGTTGTACGCGAGCGTCTACGGCCGACGAAGCGCGCGAAGGAGTTCGGCGCCTATGTCGTATCGAGGGCTCGGCCGATCGTCTGTGGAGTGAGGGCCAGGCCATCAGCGGGCATGTCTCTGTGTCCAACTCGCCGTCAGGCGAGGTGAGCCCGACAGCGATCTCGCAGACGGCCTGCGCAACCTCACCGACCGAGCGCGAAGGAGCGCATCATGCATCCCACTCTGAACACGATCGACATCGTGGTGTCCGACCTGGACGCCGCGATCGCCTTCTACGCCCGGCTGGGGCTGGAGTTCAAGGTCGATGAGCACTCACCCGAGCACGCCGGCTGTGACCTGCCGAACGGACTGCACGTGATGCTGGACACCGAGGGCTTCCGCACGCCGTTCCTGCCGGGCTGGAGCGCGCCGACCGGCGGGCCGCGCACACTGCTGTGCTTCGAGTTCGACGCGCCGGCCGGGGTGGACGCCAAGTACGTCGAGCTCGTCGATGCCGGCCACCGCGGAATCGCCGAGCCGTTCGACGCGTTCTGGGGCATGCGGTACGCGACGGTGGCCGACCCCGACGGGAACGGCATCGACCTGTACGCCGCCCTCCCGGCACGCTGACCACGACACCACTGGGGGAGGAGTACGTGCTGATGTTCGTCGAGACCTGCCGTTCGCGGACGGCAAGGAGGTTGTGAGCGGGTTCGCCGAGGTCGAGGTGGCCGACCTGGACGAGGCGCTGAAGATCGCTCGCTCCTGGCCGATCGTGGAGATCCGCCCCGCCTCATGAGCAAACCGGGGGTGAGCCAGGAGGTGCTGGCCCGCGTGGTAGGCGGGCCAGCCGGCCGCGTGCCTGGTGTCGCTGCCGGGCGACTTCGCGGCTGGCGCTGCTGGCCGACCAGGACATGGGCGGCACAAGGTTCACTCCCGCCGGGTGTGCCAGGGTTTGCCCGGTTGGGGCCCGCGGCGGTGCCGTGGCCGCAGTCGTGCATGTGCACGGAGGCCATCGTCATGATCGCGACCATGACGAGCTGGGTAAGGATCATGACCAGAGCGCCCAGCAGCACCCCGACACCAGTACCGCGTCCTCATCCAGGGCGGTGGCCAGCGCGGCCGGATCCACCAAGCCGTCGCCGCCGACCGGCAGCACGGTGATGCGGGCGCCGTGCAGGCGCTCCAGCACGTGGCAGGTCCGGATGACGGCCGGGTGCTCGGTGGCCTGGGTGATCACATGCGGGCGCGGGCGGCCGGAGGCGAGGGCCCCGCCGCGCAGGACGAGCAGGTCGGCTTCGGAGCCGGAGGCGGTGAAGACGATCTCGTACGGGCGGGTGCCGATCAGCGTGGCGACCTGGGCGCAGGCCTGTTCCAGGGCCGCACGAGGCTGCCGGCCATAGGAGTGGCTGCTGGAGGGGTTGCCGGGGTGGTCAGGCGGCGACACCGCTGCGGTCACGCGCGTGTCGACGGGTGTGGTGGCGTTGTGGCCGAGGCAGACCGGACCGCCGGCCAACCGGATGCGGTGTCGCGTGAGCTGCCGGGCCGGTCACACCGGCTCTCCGGCCTCGACGGGCAGCTCGGACAGCCGCCACGTTCGATCATGCCGCCCTCGTCCATGGCGGCGGCCATCTTGGGATACATCCGGCCGAACAGGGGCCGCCGAGCGTTTGTCTTCGCCGCGCTCATGCCGATCACCAGACCACTGGCAGAGCGGTCAGCCCACCGGCCAGCGTGCGCGTGTCGAAGGCCAGCTCCCCCACCGCGCAGCCCAGCTCCAGGGTGGGGAAGCGGGCCGCGAGCTGGGAGAAGACCACCTGCAGCTCGATGCGGGCCAGCGGCGCGCCGACGCAGTAGCGGGCGCCGTGCCCGAACGACAGGTGCGGCACGGCGGGACGGCCGAGATCGAAACGCTCGGGGTCGTCGAAGACGGCGGCGTCGTGGTTGGCGGCGCCGGTGTCGAGCAACACCAGGTCCCCGGCCCGTACGTGCACGCCGGCGATCTCCAGGTCGGTGCGGGCGTAGCGGGGGATGCCGCCCCCGCCCAGGCCGGGCGCGCGCAGGATCTCCTCCACCGCGCCGTCGATCCGGGCCGGGTCGGCGACGAGGGCCGGCCACTGGCCGGGCGTGGCCAGCAGCCACAACACACCCCGGCCGATCGCGGTGACCGTGGTCTCGTGCCCGGCGAACAGCAGGAACATGCCCATCGCGGCGGCCTCGTCGTCGCTGACCCCGTCGGTGGCGGCCAGCCGGGAGATCACGTCGGCGTCGGTGTCACCGGCGGCGCGTTTGCGGGCCACCAGCTGCTGTCCGTAGGTGAACAACGAGCCCAGGCCCTCGGCGGATCGGGCCCGGTCGGTGATGTCGGCGGCGGCCTGCGTCCAGCCGCGGAACTGCTTGCGGTCCTCGTACGGGACGCCGAGCAGCTCGCAGATGACCGCGATCGGCAGCGGCAGCGCCAGCGCGGCGTGCAGGTCGGCGGGTGGCCCCGCGGCGGCCAGCTCGTCGAGCAGCCGGGTGGTGAGCGTCTCGACCCGGCCGGCCAGGGCGCGCATCCGCTTGGGCGAGAAGTGCGGCTGCAGCAGCGAGCGCATCCTGCGGTGGTCGGCCTGCTCGGTGTCGAAGCCCCCGAGAGGGCCGCCGAACAGCTCAGACTCGCCGGTGCGGGAGGCCCGCCCGGGTTCGGGGTGAGCGCGGCCGAGACGGTCGTCGTCCAGCAGGGCGCGCACCTGCTCGTACCCGGTCACCTGCCAGCCGGGGTCGCCGACCGCGGTGCGGATGGCGTGGATCGGGCCCGAGGCCTGCAGCCGGCGCAGCTGCGGCGGCGGTTGCAGGGGGCCGGGCTGGTCGTAGGGAAGCTGAACGGGGGTGGACGACATGGCTCCTCCGCGAGGTAAACGCAGAATTGTATACTTCGATGTCTATTAAGTTACATGTATACTTTGCCTTATACAAGAGGAGGTCGGATGGGCAAGTCCGAAGCGGGCCAGAGCCGGCACGAGGCCGGACCGGCTCAGCCGGTGCGCAGGCTGCGCCGTGCCGAACGGCGTGAGCAGATCCTGGACGCCGCCACCCGCGCCTTCGCCCGCGCCGGCTACACCGCCACCGGCCTCGACGACATCGCCACCGAGGCCGAGCTGACCCGGGCGATGCTCTATCGGCACTTCGACTCCAAGGCCGACCTCTACCGAGCCGTCCTCGACCGGGCCTGCGCACGACTGGCCGAGGCCACCGGAGCCGACGACTTCGACGACGACGCCATCCCCGCGCTGCTACGCGCCGCCGCCGCCGACCCCGACGGGTTCCGGCTGCTGTTCCGCTACGCCGCCCGCGAGCCCGACTTCCGGGAATTGATCGACTCCCTCACCGCCGTCTCCCGCGAGGTCGGCCGCCGCAACCTCGCCCGCGTCATCCCTGAGGGCCCGTGGCTGGACTGGGCCGCCAACCTGATTCCCGGCTTCACCCTGGAGGCCGTCATCGCCTGGCTGGACGCCGGCCGGCCCGACCCGGACCAGGCCGCCGAGCGCATCGCCCAGGCCGTGCACGGCGTCATGGCCGCCGCGCACCCCAGTGCGCATCCCGCAGCGTGACAGGTGAAATATCAGCACGGTCTACTGTCCGTCCGCGAACGCGACCGGTGCGGCGTCACGCGCCTGGGCGTTCACTCTCCCGGTAGGCGCGGCGGGGTCGGCATCGCAGGAGTGGTCAGGGGTAGCCCGGCCAGCCTCCACGCCCGGAAGCCACCGATCACGTCCGTGGCGTGGCCCAGGCCGATCCTGTGGAGCGAGGCAGCCGCCAAGGAGGAGGAGTAGCCCTCGTCGCAGAGCACGATCCAGGCGATGTCGTAGCCGGTCGCCTCGCGGATACGGGCTGGGCTGGCAGGGTCGAGACGCCATTCCAGATGGTTGCGTTCGATGATGATCGCGTCCGGGATCTCACCATCGGCCACCCGCTGGAAGTGTGGGCGGGTGTCCACCAGCCGGGCGCCACGGGCGACTGCGGCCGCAGCCTCGGCAGGGGACAACCGGCGTAGCCCGGCGCGCGCCACGGCAAGCAGGCGATCGACGGTCAGCGGCTGGACGTTGTCCTTCGGCTCACCCATCAAGGAACTCCGTCAGCACAGGTGCCAGCACCTCGGGCGGCACCAGGTGGTTCTGGCCGGGCAGGACGTGATGGCGCGCGGCAGGCATCTGGTGCGCGATCAGGCAACCGGAGTCGATCATCCAGGTGGGGCTGTGTTCGCCGTTGAGAACGAGAGCCGGAACCTGAACGGCAGCCACCAGATCGGCCGGAACGGTGCCGCCGCTACGGACATTGCCCATGATCTGGAATTCGTAGGGAGTGCCCGTACACCGCTGCCGCGCCCCCGTTCGCGCTGATGAGCGCGGCGATGTCTTCCACCTCGCGGACCACCGCATAGGGCTGCGTGTCCCCGCTGTCCCCGCGCCCCCGGCGGTCATAGTTGAGCACCGTGTGGGACGAGGCCAGACGTTCGGCCAGGGCGTGCGTGTCCGTCCGATCGCACAAAGCCGGCGCCACCACGATGACCGGCGGGCCGCCGCCGAGCCGGTCGAAGGAGACGGGACGTCCATCCGCCGAGGTCACCTTGCCCAAAACGGGATCCTCCTGGCCTGTCCGATCGAAGATCTTTGCATCGAAAGCTTTTCAGAGGAGTCGGAGCCGGAACCCGAATCGCGACACGCGCACCGCCGAACGGGCTGTCGAAATCCGCTCCGCTGATCCGACTCTTCAGGAGAGCCGTCAAGAAGGAGGACCATGAGGCTGGGGGGTCGCCGATGAAATGCCTGCTACTGATCTACAGCAATCCGGTGAACTGGGAGCACCCGATCTTCCTGAACCAAGAGGAGCTGACACCGGCCGAGAGACAGGCCCGGCTGAAAGAACACAACGGGCTGGTCGAGGAGATCGCCGAGTCCGGTGAGCTGATCGACGCGGCCACGACCTCCACCAGGGTCTGGGGCCCACCACCCCGGCCGGCCATGCGTGCCGGAGACTTCGCTCAGGAAGTCTTCTGAGGCCATCTTGCGGACGTGGTGGATCAGGACGATGGCGACGCCGTCGGTGTCGGCCAGGCTCTTGGCGGCGTAGTCGGCGTCGTAGGCGGACAGGCCGGGTGCTGTGGTGCCTCGGACCTTGGCGAAGACGTCGATGACGACCAGGCGGGCGTTGGTGTTGCGGTCGAGCCAGCGGGTAGACCTCCACAGCCCTTCCACCAGTGGCAACCCAGAGACGTTCGATGCCGGTGGCCATGGCCCACTCAGCAGAGATGACGCACAAGGAGCTGGCCTACACCCGCACCGTGCTGCTCAGGCCGGACGATCATTCCCACCACCCATGGAGAACGATCCCGTCGCTCCTCAAGGTCATACATGCTCAGCCCCACGCCGCCAAGAACACGCCCTGTCCCATCCATCGCGACGAAGGTCACCGGCAGATCGTCGAGTCCGGCTTCGCGTTCGGTGATCCGCACCCAATCAGAGGGCGAGTCGAGAGTCGATGTCGGCCCTGTCAGGCGGATGACACTAGTATCCGCAGACGTTGAGGAAGTCGGCCCGGTTGCTCAGGTCGGCTGAGCCTTTGTCGATATATGAATGGCTGAGGAGACATTGGAAACGAGGTTCCGCACCCGCTCGCCGTCCCAGTACTAGGGAAGCCTTGGTGTTCGAGGGCCTATTGAAGTTCACCCATGAGCTGGTCTTGTTCGTGTAGTCGTACCAGCGAAGCTTCTGGAACTTGCACTCGTAGGCCAATTTCCTCCCTGTGCCGTCGTCGTCATCGAAGAGGCACACCTGGCCACCGTTGAACACGCCCCGGCTCTCCGTCCTCCTCCTGCCGACAGATCTCTGCAAGGTCTCGTATGAGCTCGGGCCGCCGTGCCAGGAGTCCCACGTGCACCCCGGCGGTTCTGGCTCATGGTCACTCACTCGCGCAAGGTATCCGCCAGGGGCCGTGGAGGAGAAGCCGTTGTGGCAGCATGATCAGCGAACGGCAGTCACTCAGTTGGGCACCCACGCAACAGAAGGGCCGCTCTCCGAAGATCGGATAGCGGCCTTTTCGCTGGTCAGCGTGGTGGGGCTACCAGGACTTGAACCTGGGACCTCTTCCTTATCAGGGAAGCGCTCTAACCGTCTGAGCTATAGCCCCGCACACACCGAACGTTATCGCATCCGGCGATCGGAGGCGAACCGGTTGTTCGGTCGGGAAAAGCTTACCGTCTCCGGCGTGCTGCTCGCGCCGTGCCGGCGAAGGGCACGGCGCGAGCCCGCGGGCTATTCGGCCTCGCTGAAAGTCACCTCGACGCCCCCGACGAGGTCAGAGGCGACGTTGTAGATGACCGCCCCCAGCGTGGCCAGAGCCGTGATGAGCACGACGTTGACCGCTCCGATCAGGGCGGTGTAGCCGAGGATGCGTACCGGCTCGAACCAGGACGCGATGTCGATCGGGATCGAGTTCTGGCCCTGCTCGCCCTGGCCGAGCTGGTTGACCAGGTCGACGATCGAGTCGAACACGCCCAGGGCGGACAGCACACCGTACAGCACGGCCACCGCCACGAACAGCACCACGAAGCAGACCAGGGACACCACGAAGCTGAACTTCATGGCCGACCACGGTTCGACCCGGCGCAGGACCAGATGGGCCTTGCGGGGGAGCCGCGCCCCCGCGCCGCTCGACTTCTTCTTGGGCAGCTCGACCGCGGGCGGAGGCGGAGCCTCCGTGGCCAGCGACGGGCGGATGCGGACTGTGTCGTTGCCCTCCGGCTGCTGCTGCGGGTGCTGCTGCTGCGGAGGTGGCGGCGATGTGGGCTTGGAGTCGTCTTTGGCCGGGAAGGGCCTGCCCTGCGCGGGCGAGGTGTCCCTGCTTTCGTCGAAGGTCTCTTTCTCTGCGGGCCGCTTCGGTTGCTGTCCGTTACCCGAAGCCGCCCTTGTTCTGGCGGAGCCACCCTGGGCGCTCATGACTATTCTCCTCCCCCGTCTTCCTCACTCTCCATCGAAGTCTCCAAGGACTCCGCGTTCCGGGCGAGGGCCACCACGCTGTCGCCTTCGGCGAGATTCATCAATCGCACTCCCATGGTCTGACGGCCGGACTGTTTGATCTCACCGGCACTCGTCCGGATCACCCCGCCGGCTGACGTGATCGCGAAGACCTCGTCCTCTGGATTGACCATGACGGCTCCGACCAGCTTGCCACGGGAGGATACGATTTTCGCAGTAAGCACGCCTCTACCGCCACGGCCTTGAACTGGATATTGCTCCACTGGCGTCCGTTTTGCGTACCCAGCCTTCGTGGCGATAAGCACATGTTGACCGTCGGCGATGCGATTCATGGCGAGAAGTTCGTCACCGTCGAGAAACCTCATCCCGATGACACCACTGGTCGCCCTGCCCATGGGCCGCAGCGCGTCGTCGGAAGCGGTGAACCGGATCGACTGCGCCCCCTTGGAAACGAGCAGCAGGTCGTCTTCCTCGGAGACGAGGCGGGCCCCGATGACCTCGTCGTCGTCGCGCAGGTTGATCGCGATCAGACCGCCGGACCTGGGAGAGTCGTACTCGGCCAGGCGCGTCTTCTTGACCAGCCCGCTGCGGGTGGCGAGGACCAGGTAGGGGGCGACGTTGTAGTCACGCAGGTCGAGGACCTCCATGACGGTCTCGTCGGGCTGCATGGCCAGGAGGTTGGCCAGGTGCATGCCGCGGGCGTCGCGGCCGGCGTCGGGAAGTTCGTACGCCTTGACCCGGTAGACCCGGCCCTTGTTCGTGAAGAACAGCAGCCAGTGATGCGTCGTGGTGACGAAGAAGTGGTCGACGATGTCGTCCTGGCGCAGCTGCGCGCCGCGTACGCCCTTGCCTCCGCGCTTTTGGGCGCGGTAGAGGTCGGTGCGGGTGCGCTTGGCGTAGCCGCCCCGGGTGATCGTGACGACGATCTCCTCTTCGGCGATCAGGTCTTCGATCGACATGTCGCCGTCGTAGGCGATGATCTCGGTCTTGCGGTCGTCGCCGTAGCGGCCGACCAGCTCGGCCAGCTCGTCGTTGACGATCTCGCGCTGGCGGGCCTCGCTGGCGAGGATCGAGTTGTACTCCGCGATCTGTGTCATCAGGGAGTCGAACTCGTCCTGGATGGCCTGCCGCTCCAGGGCGGCCAGCTTGCGCAGCTGCATGTCGAGGATGGCCTGCGCCTGGATCTCGTCGATCCCCAGCAGCCCCATGAGGCCCTGCTGGGCGGCCGAGGCGGACTCGGAGGCCCGGATGAGGGCGATGACCTCGTCGAGCCGGTTGAGGGCCGCCAGCAGTCCGCGCAGGATGTGGGCGCGCTCTTCGGCCTTGCGCAGGAGGTAGCGGGTCCTGCGGACGATGACCTCGATCTGGTGGGCCACGTAGTGCCGGATGAACTGGTCGAGACGGAGCGTGCGCGGCACGCCGTCGACCAGGGCCAGCATGTTGGCGCCGAAGGTGTCCTGGAGCTGGGTGTGCTTGTAGAGGTTGTTGAGTACGACCTTGGCGACCGCGTCGCGCTTGAGCACGATCACCAGGCGCTGCCCGACCCGCGAGGAGCTCTCGTCGCGTACGTCGGCGATGCCGGTCAGCTTGCCCTCGCGTACCAGCTCCGCGATCTTCAGCGCCAGGTTGTCGGGGTTGACCTGGTACGGCAGCTCGGTGACGACGAGCGCCTGCCGCCCCTTGTCCTCCTCCACCTCGACCACGGCCCGCATAGTGATCGAGCCGCGCCCGGTGCGGTAGGCGTCTTCGATGCCGCGCCGGCCCACGATCAGCGCGCTGGTGGGGAAGTCGGGCCCCTTGACCAGCTTGATCGAGGCTTTGAGCAGCTCCTCGTCGCTCGCCTCCGGGTTCTCGAGCGCCCACCTGACCGCCGAGGCGACCTCGCGCAGGTTGTGCGGCGGGATGTTGGTGGCCATGCCGACGGCGATGCCGCCCGAGCCGTTGACCAGCAGCTGCGGGAAACGCGCCGGCAGGACGTCGGGCTCCTGCGACTTTCCGTCGTAGTTGGGCCGGAAGTCGACGGTCTCCTTGTCGATGTCGCGCAGCATCTCCATGGCGATGGGCGCGAGTTTGCACTCGGTGTAACGCATCGCCGCCGCGGGGTCGTTGCCCGGCGAGCCGAAGTTGCCCTGCCCGTCGACCAGCGGATAGCGCAGCGACCACGGCTGCGCCAGGCGCACCAGCGCGTCGTAGATCGAGGTGTCGCCGTGGGGATGGTAGGTGCCCATCACGTCACCGACGACGCGGGCGCACTTGAAGTAGCCGCGGTCGGGACGGTAGCCGCCGTCGTACATCGCGTAGAGCACCCGGCGGTGCACCGGTTTGAGCCCGTCGCGCACGTCCGGCAGCGCCCTGGACACGATGACGGACATCGCGTAGTCCATATAACTGCGCTGCATCTCGGACTGGATGTCCACAGGCTCGATGCGGTCAGCCGGGGGAGTGGTGTTCACGTCCGTCACAGGTTGAGGTCCTTCTTCATGGAACGATGAGCCATGTCCTGCGGCTCACCGCAGGTAGCGGAATCTGCACCCACGGCCGGTCGCTCAGACGTCGAGGAAACGAACATCGCGAGCGTTGCGGATGATGAAGTCGCGCCTGGCCTCGACGTCCTCGCCCATGAGCACGCTGAACAGGTCGTCGGCCTGGGCCGCGTCGTCGAGCGTGACCAGGCGCAGGAGCCGGGTCTCCGGGTTCATCGTGGTCTCCCAGAGCTGGGCCGCGTTCATCTCACCCAGGCCCTTGAAGCGTTGTACGTTGTCGCGCGACCGCGGGTCGGGCTTGCCGTTGGCGATGCCTTCGGCGATGACCGCGTCGCGCTCGGGGTCGGAGTAGGCGTAGGAGGCGTCATCACCCTTGCGGTCCCACTTGATCTTGTAGAGGGGCGGGCACGACAGGTAGACGTGCCCCGCCTCGATCAGCGGCCTCATGAACCTGAACAGCAGCGTCAGCAGCAGCGTGTTGATGTGCTGGCCGTCGACGTCGGCGTCGGCCATCAGGATGACCTTGTGGTAGCGCAGCTTGGTGATGTCGAACTCGTCGTGCACGCCGGTGCCGAGCGCGGTGATCAGCGCCTGGACCTCGTTGTTCTTCAGGACCTTGTCGATCCGCGCCTTCTCGACGTTGAGGATCTTGCCGCGGATGGGCAGGATCGCCTGGAAACGCGAGTCGCGGCCGCCCTTGGCCGAGCCGCCGGCCGAGTCGCCCTCGACGATGAACAGCTCGCACTTCTCCGGGTCGTTCCACTGGCAGTCGGCCAGCTTGCCCGGCAGGCCGCTGCCCGACTCGAGCAGCGACTTGCGCCTGGTCAGGTCGCGGGCCTGGCGGGCCGCGAGGCGGGCGCGGGAGGCCTGCAGCGACTTGTTGATGATGTCTTTGGCCTCGCCGGGGTTGCGCTCGAGCCAGTCGCGCAGGTGGTCGTTGCACGCCTTCTGGACGAACGACTTGGCCTCGGTGTTGCCGAGCTTGGTCTTGGTCTGGCCCTCGAACTGCGGGTCGGAGAGCTTGACGGAGATGATCGCGGTCAGGCCCTCGCGGACGTCTTCGCCGGAGAGGTTGTCGTCTTTGCCCTCTTTGAGGAACTTCTGCTCGCGGGCGTAACGGTTGACGATCGACGTCAGCGCCGCGCGGAAGCCCTCTTCGTGGGTGCCGCCCTCGGCCGTGTTGATCGTGTTGGCGAAGGTGTAAACCGACTCGGCGTAGGAGTTGTTCCACTGCATGGCGATCTCGACCGCGATGCCGTCGCCCTCTTCCTCGAAGGAGATGATCGACGCGTGCGCCGGCTCCTTCTTGGTGTTGAGGTGCTGGACGAAGTCGGCCAGGCCGCCCTCGTAAAGGTAGTTGACCGTGCGCACGTCGCCGTTGATGTGGTCGGGACGCTCGTCGGTCAGCGTGATCGTCAGGCCCTTGTTGAGGAAGGCCATCTCCTGGAAGCGCCGCGAGAGTGTCTCGTAGTTCCAGGCCGTGGTCTCGAAGACGTCGGGGTCGGGCCAGAACGTGACCATGGTGCCGGTCTCGTCGGTCTCCTCGCCCTTGGCCAGCGGCGCGGTGGGCTTGGAGTGTTCGTAGCGCTGGCGCCAGTAGTGGCCGTTCTGCTTGACCTCGACGTCCATCGCGGTGGACAGCGCGTTGACGACGGCCGAGCCGACGCCGTGCAGGCCGCCGGAGACCGCGTAGGACTGGCTGTCGAACTTGCCGCCCGCGTGCAGCGTGGTCAGCACGACCTCGACCGCCGAGCGCTTCTCCACCGGGTGGATGCCGGTGGGGATGCCGCGGCCGTCGTCGATCACGCGCACGCCGTTGTCGGCCAAGAGCGTGACGTCGATCCTGGTGGCGAAGCCCGCGAGGGCTTCGTCCACCGCGTTATCCACGATCTCGGTGACCAGGTGGTGCAGACCTCGCTCCCCGGTGGAGCCGATATACATACCCGGGCGCTTGCGAACCGCCTCAAGCCCTTCGAGTACGGTGATTGAGCTAGCGTCGTAGGACAACTGCGAAATCCTCCTGCCGCGGACACGCGGCGGGGGTCGCCATGAATGCACAAGCTGCCCCTGCCGTGCCCGTCACCGTCGTGAGTGCCCCGATGCGCGGTCACCCAGGGGAGTCGGCTTGCTGCCGGGGTGACACGCAAGCGGACGTGTCCGGAATCCTTTTTCATTCTACCGCCTTCGGAGCCTCAAGGTGGCAATGAACGCGCCTGTGATGCCCGCTAGCTCGTTCTGCCCCCTGGGTCGCATCCCCCCTCCGGATAGGGGGGCTTATCGCGTCTGTGGCTTTCTGATCGCCCTTGGCCCCTATCCACAGCGTCCGGGCAGGCGTTGGGCGCGGCTATCCATAAGTGTCGCCGGGACCCCGACTTCCGGTCACCCGCAATCCGCCTGACGGGCGAGGGGCGTTCTGCGGCCCTCTGACCTTGACCTTCGTCACCGTGCCGTCGCCGAGCTCCTCGTTGAGCCTGCGTACGAGGGTGCGCGCGAGCAGCCGCACCTGCGTGGCCCAGGCCGTCGAGTCGGCCACGATCAACACCTCGCCGTCGTCGAACGACTCGGGCTTGGTGTGGGCGGCCAGGTCGGAGCCCACGATGTCGGCCCAGCGCCCGAACACCCCGCCGACGGCCGCCGGGCGTTCCCAGCCGCGGTCGGCGAGCAGGTCGGCGATGGCCCGCCCGAAAAGTTGCGGATCACCGCCCTCACGGCGCGGCCCCGCCGCTCTGCGCCTGGGCTCGCGCCGGGGGAGCTGGCCGCGTTTGGCCGCGTCGGCCTTGGCCTGGGCGAGCTTCTCCCTGGCCATCGCGGCGCCTCTGGCGGTGGCGTTGTCGTCAGCGGACACGGGTTACGCCCCCCTCGGCGACGTCGTATCTGCCTCCTGACAGCTCCTGGGGCACGTCGTCGGACACGGCCGCGGTGATGAGCACCTGCTCGGCCGGTGCGACGATCTCGGCGAGGCGGCGCCTGCGCTGGGTGTCGAGCTCGGCGAACACGTCGTCGAGGATCAGCACGGGATCGCCGCCGTCGGCACGCAGCAGGTCATAGGCGGCCAGCCGCAGCGCCAGCGCGAACGACCAGGACTCGCCGTGGCTGGCGTAGCCGCGGGCGGGCAGGTCGCCGAGACCGAGGATCAGGTCGTCGCGGTGGGGGCCGACGAGCGTGACGCCTCGTTCCAGCTCGGACTGGCGCACCTCCAGCAGGCGCTCGCGGATACGCTCTTCAAGGGTTTTCCCCAGGTCTGTGGATAACGTCTGTGTAGCGGAAGATCCCCGCTCACCGGCGTCTTCGGGCAGTTCGCCACCCTCACCGTTATCCCCACCTGTGGACAACGTGCTGCGATAGGCCAGCGTCGCTGGAGCGCTTGCGGGGGCGAGCGCGGCGTAGGCCCCCGCGACCAGCGGGCGCAGCGCCTCGATGAGCTCGAGCCGGGCCCGCAACAACTCGGCGCCGTGCCTGGCGAGGTGGGCGTCCCACACCTCCAGCGTGCTCAGCACGTCGCCCGCGCCAGCCGCGGCGAACCCGGTGTCGCTCTCCGCCCTCCTGGCGCTCCTGCTGCCTCTGCGGGCCTGCGCGGCCGTACGGAGCAGGGCGCCGCGCTGCTTGAGCACCCGGTCGTAGTCGGCGCGCACACCGGCGAACCTGGGGGCCCTGGCCACCAGCAGGTCGTCGAGGAATCGGCGGCGCTCCGACGGGTCGCCCTTGGACAGCGACAGGTCCTCGGGGGCGAACATCACGGTGCGCAGCAGGCCCACGGCGTCGCGCGCCCTCGGCACGGGCGAGCGGTTGAGCCTGGCACGGTTGGCCCGGCCCGGGTTGATCTCCAGCTCGATGAGCGCCCGCCGGTCGTCGCGCTGCACGGCGCAGCGTATGACCGCGCGTGTGGCGCCCTGCCGGACGAGGGGCGCGTCGCCGGCCACCCGGTGGCTGGAGTGCGTCGCGACGTAGCCGAGGGCCTCGACCAGGTTGGTCTTGCCCTGGCCGTTGGGCCCCACGAACGCCGTGACGCCCGGCTCCAGGCCGAGCTCCACGGACGCGTAGGACCGGAAGTCGGTCAGCGACAGGTGGGCGACATGCACCCCACGAAGGTTAGTCGGCCACGCGGGCCCCTGGGGTCACCGGCTCGCGAAAGGCGGCGGAGGCCGTGCCGGCTACCGTTCGCTCTCGCGGGGCGGCGTGACGTCGGCGCCCGGCGCGTCGGCGCCCTTGCCTGTGCTGCCCTCCGCCGCGGTGGTCGCGTGGCCGCCGAACTGGTTGCGCAGCGCCGCGACGACCTTCATCGCGGGGGAGTCGTCCTGGCGCGAGGCGAACCTGGCGTAGAGCGCGGCGGTGATGACCGGCAGCGGGACGGCGTGGTCGACGGCAGCCTGCACCGTCCACCGGCCTTCGCCGGAGTCTTGTGCGTAGCCGCGGAGCTGGTCGAGGTGCTCGTCGTCGTCGAGCGCGCGCACCAGCAGGTCGAGCAGCCAGGAGCGGATCACGGTGCCGGTGCGCCAGCTGCTGAAGGAGCCTTTGACGTCTTTGACGACGTCGGAGGCCTCGAGCAGCTCCCAGCCCTCCGCGACCGCCTGCATCATGCCGTATTCGATGCCGTTGTGGACCATCTTCGCGAAGTGCCCGGCGCCGACGTCGCCGGCGTGCACGAAGCCGTCCTCGCCCTCAGGCTTGAGCGTGTCGAAGATCGGCATCAGCCGCTCGACGTGGGCGGAGTCGCCGCCGCACATGAGCGCGTAGCCGTTCTCCAAACCCCAGACGCCGCCGCTCACGCCGCAGTCGACGAACCCGATGCCCTTCTCCGCCAGCTCGCCGGCGTGCTTCTGGTCGTCGCCGTAGTGGGAGTTTCCGCCGTCGACCACGATGTCGCCCTCGTCGAGCAGCTCGCCAAGATCGTCGATCGTGGTCTGCGTGGGCTTGCCCGCGGGCACCATCACCCAGACGGCGCGTGGCGCTCGCAGGCGCTCGGCCAGCTCTTTCAGGCTGCCCACGTCGCTGATCGCCGGGTCACGGTCGTAGCCGACGACCTCATGACCGCCGCGGCGCAGCCGCTCGGCCATGTTGCCGCCCATTTTGCCCAGTCCGACCATGCCGATCTGCATGTTGTCTACCCCCTAGTCAGGCTTCCATCATCCCCGAAGGCCGGGTCAGCCTGACAGGCGGATGGGCATGATCAGGTAGCGATAGTCCGCCGCGGCCGCGTCGTCCACAGGCTTGCCACCGGTGAGGATAGCGGGCTTCGTCGACGTGGTCATCTGCAGCCTGGCCACGTCGGAGTCGATGGCGCCCAGCCCTTCCAGCAGGAACTGGTGGTTGAAGGCGATGTTCATCTCCTCGCCCTCGTAGTCGACGGGCAGCGCCTCGACGGCCTGCGCCTCGTCGCCGCTCCCCGCCTCCAGCACGACCTCGCCGCTCCTGAACGCCAGCCGCACAGGGGTGTTGCGCTCGGCGACCAGGGCCACGCGCTTGACCGCCTCGACGAACGGGCCTGTGGACAGGTCGGCGCGGGCGGAGAACTCGGTGGGCAGGAGCGAGCGGTATTTGGGGAACTCGGGGTCGAGCAGCCGGGTCGTGGTGCGGCGCCCGGCGCTGGAGAAGCCGATCATGCCCTCGCCGGTGCCTCCGGCGGAGCTGAGCGCGATCTCCACCTCGGCGCCGGTCGCGCCGAGCGCCTTGGCGGTGTCGGCGAGCGTCTTGCCGGGGATCATCGCGATGGCGGAGAAGTCGGGCTGCCCCGGCTGCCACTTCAGCTCGCGTACGGCCAGCCGGTAGCGGTCGGTCGCGGCGAGGGTCACCGTGTCGCCCTCGATCTCCATGCGCACGCCGGTGAGCATCGGCAGCGTGTCGTCCCGGCCCGCGGCGACAGCGACCTGGCCGACGGCCGAGGCGAACACGTCGCTGCCGACGCGGCCCGCGGCCGGCGGCATGGCGGGGAGCGACGGGTAGTCCTCCACAGGCATGGTCAACAGGGTGAACCGCGCGCTGCCGCACGTGACGACCGCCTTGGCGCCGTCGACCACGAGGTCCACAGGCTGTGCGGGAAGTGACCGGGTGATCTCGGCGAGCAGCTTGCCCGAGACGAGCACGACCCCTGACTCGCCGGTGTGGACCTCGAGCGTCACCTCGGCGGAGACCTCGTAGTCGAATCCGGAGAGCTTGAGCTGCTGCTCGTCCGTGACCTCCAGGCGCATGCCGGCGAGCACGGGCACCGACGGTCGCGCCGGGAGGCTGCGTGCCGTCCATGCCACCGCCTCAGCGAGGACGTCTCGCTCGATTCGGAACATCACGGTGATCAGCCTCCTGGGTTCGTCGTTGATTCAAGGATCTCAAGGATCCACCCTCCCGGACTCGCGCTCCGGGAGAACCCCTCTATGGGTCTTTGAGTTTCTTAGTAAGAGAGATAGGAGGTCATCACACTAGGGGCTGTGGGTACTGTGGACAACCGGCGTCTTGGCAGGTCAACGGCCATATTTTCATCCACCGACGCTGTGGGCGACGCCTGGGGAGAACTTCCGCGCCTGGGGACAGAGATTTTTCGCCCACAGGCCGTCCCCAGATCTTGGTGCCTTCATCCACGGCCGGACCGGGGTTATCCACGAGGTTTCCACAGGTTATCCACGGGGTACTGGGGTGCCTTCTGGAGTCCCAGATCCGTTGTTCACAGTCTGTCCACACACTGTCCACTGGTAGTCCCCAGGTTCTCCCCAGGATGTCCCCACCGTTGTCCCCAACCATTGTGGACGGATTTTTCCCAGCATTGCCGGGCGAACGGCGAGTGAATTTTTGCGTTTGCGCTGGTCCACAGTGTTTTCCACAGGCTGTGTATGAACTCACGATCCACGGGGTGTCTGCTTGATCCGCATTGTCAGCTCGTTGACCTGGTTGTACATCGACCTTCGCTCCGCGATGAGCGACCGGATCTTGCGCTCGGCGTGCATCACGGTGGTGTGGTCGCGCCCCCCGAACTGCTGGCCGATCTTCGGTAGCGACAGCTCGGTCAGCTCGCGGGCGAGGTACATGGCGATCTGCCTGGCGTTGACGAGCGCCCGGCTGCGGGAGGTGCCGCACAGGTCGTCGATGCTGATGCCGAAGTATTGAGCGGTCTCGCTCATGATCGCCGCGATGGTGATCTCGGTGTCGGACTCCGAGGTGATGAGGTCCTTCAGCACCACCTCGGCGAGCTGCAGGTCGACGCCCTGCCGGTTGAGACTGGCGAACGCGGTGACCCTGATCAGGGCACCTTCCAGTTCGCGGATGTTGGTGGAGATGCGGCTCGCGATATATTCGAGCACCTCGGGCGGCGCGGCCAGGCCCTCCTGGATGGCCTTCTTCCTGAGGATGGCGATCCGCGTCTCCAGCTCGGGCGGCTGCACGTCGGTGATCAGGCCCCACTCGAACCGGTTGCGCAGCCGGTCCTCCAACGTGATCAGCTGCTTGGGCGCCCGGTCGCTGGAGATGACGATCTGCTTGTTGGCGTTGTGGAGCGTGTTGAAGGTGTGGAAGAACTCCTCCTGCGTCTGCTCCTTGCCCTCCAGGAACTGGATGTCGTCCACAAGCAGGATGTCGATCGCGCGGTAGCGGCCGCGGAACCCGTCAGCCTTGTGGTCGCGGATGCTGTTGATGAAGTCGTTGGTGAACTCTTCCGAGCTCACGTACCTGACCCGCGCTCCGTCGTACAAGCTCTGGGCGTAGTGCCCGATCGCGTGCAGCAGATGCGTCTTCCCCAGCCCCGAATCGCCGTAGATGAAGAGAGGGTTGTACGCCTTCGCGGGGGATTCGGCCACCGCCACGGCCGCCGCGTGGGCGAACCGGTTGCTGGCGCCGATGACGAATGTCTCGAATGTGTATTTCTGATTGAGACGGGCTGGTTCGCTGGGCTTGTTGCTCTTCGCCTCCCAGCGGTTCGGCGCCGGCTCGGGGCTCTTTTCCACAGGTGGTGTGTACGGCTGCGCCTGTTCAAAAGAGAAGCTCTGCTGTGGATATTCGGTGGATATCTGGGGCTGCTCGGGCTGTGGAGAATAGAACTGTGGAGGCTCGGAAGCCTGGTTGTGCTGCGGTTGCGCAGGCTGTGCATAACGTGGCTGACTCTCCACATCCTGGGGATAACTAAGAGTCACAGGCTGTTGATGAACGTCCCCCGGCGGCTGCTCCGGCGCCGTCGTGTCGATCATCACCGCCAGCCGCATCGTCCGGCCAAGCTCCTGCGACAGCGCGTGCGCGACGAGTGGCCGCAGCTTGCCCTCGATGAGGTCCTTGAGGAAGTCGTTGGGGACGCCGAGCACGATCGTGTCGTTGGCCAGGGCGATCGGACGCACCATCGACAGCCATGTGCGCTGCTGTACCGGCACGTTCTCGTTGAGGAAGTTGCCCAAGGCCCTCGCCCATACCGTGCCGAGGTCGACAGCGTTCATGATGCGGCTTCCCCTCCTCCCTCTCGCGGCCCCCCGCGATCGTTTATCCACATGGCGCGGCCGCCCCGGCTCTCGGCGACCCCTCCGTCCACAGCGTGGCTGCCGGGCTCTCGTACCGGCCTCCACAGGCCCTCCACAGGAGATCCACAGGTTGTGCACAGCCTTGGGGCAGGCCCAGAAGGGCCGACAGTATCCATGTGCACAGCTGCGTTCAAGACGTTGTCCACAGCGTAGTGGCACGCGGGTGCACATACTGTGGACGCTGGCGCGGCAGTGGAAAAGTCGCCTGTGGATTAGTGGATAACCGGTCTGGTTTGACCTGGGCAGCGCTTCCCCCGTAACGTACGATGGTCGGCTTGTCACGCGACGGCTATTTCGCGTGCCCTCGCTTCCCTGACAGGCCATCCTGTGTGTTAAGCGCCGTCTTGGCGCATCATCAAGCCTGGAGCCCACCCGTGAGCAAGCGTACTTTCCAGCCGAACAACCGTCGCCGCGCGAAGACCCACGGCTTCCGGCTGCGGATGCGCACCCGGGCCGGTCGCGCCATCCTCGCCGCTCGCCGCCGCAAGGGCCGCGAGAAGCTGTCGGCCTGATCGACCCGCGCCCGATAGTCGGCCCGCCGGTGCATCTCGCCGGCGGGCGTTAGGCGTATACGGTGCTGTCCCGTCAATCCCGCATGCGACGCGGGGATGAGTTCGAGGCGGCGGTGCGGCGCGGCAAGCGCGCCGGCCGACCGACTCTAGTGGTGCATTTCACCATTTCCGGGGAGAACGAACCCCTGGTGGGTTTTGTGGTGAGCAAGGCCGTCGGTGGCGCCGTGACGCGCAACAAGGTCAAGCGACGGCTCCGACACCTGATGCGGGACCGCCTTGACCGGCTGCCGCGAGGTAGCCTTCTGGTGGTACGCGCCAATCCACCGGCCGCGTCCGCGCGATTCGAGCAGCTGGCCGCCGAGCTCGATTCAGCGCTGGAACGTTTGCTCAGGCGGCACGAGTCCTCGACGGGTGGACAGCAGAGATGACAGAGCAGCCGCAAGTGGTGGCGCCGAGCCCCGCCGCTCGGGCGCTCATCCTCCCCATCCGGTTCTACCGGGCCTTCATCGGCCCGTTGCTCGGTCCGCGCTGCCGGTTCTACCCGTCGTGCAGCGCGTATGGACTCGAGGCGATTGCCGTGCACGGAGCATTGCGCGGCACATGGCTGACTGTCCGGCGTATCGGGCGGTGCCACCCATTCCATCCCGGAGGTATTGACCCGGTGCCCCCACGCCCGGTCCGGTCCCACGAAACGCAAGGGAGATAGCTCGGTGGAGCTGTCCTGGCTGAGCTGGCTGTACCAAGCCGTAGCCCAAGTCATCATCTGGATCCATACTGCATATAGCACGGTCCTCAACCCGGACAGCGGGCTGACCTGGGCGTTGACGATCATCACGCTGACCGCGTTCATGCGGATCCTGATCTTCCCGCTCTTCCTGAAGCAGATGCGATCTTCGAGGAAGATGCAGGAACTCGCCCCCAAGGTGCAGGAGCTGCGCAAGCGCTACAAGAACGACAAGCAGCGGATGAATCAGGAGGTCATGGCGCTCTACCAGGGCGCCGGAGCCAACCCCCTCGGCGGCTGCCTGCCCGTTGTCGCGCAGTTCCCCATCTTCATCTCCATGTTCACCGTGCTCCAGAAGATGGCCAACGGCGAGCCCGACTACGGCATGACGCAGGAACTGGTCGACAGCGCGAGAAGTGCCCACATCTTCGGCGCTCCGCTGCCCGCCCACTTCTGGATGTCGGCCGAGCAGCTCACGACCTTCCAGGCCGGCGCGGTGCAGACGAAGATCGTGCTGGGCATCTTCGTGGCGATCAGCTCGCTCACCACCTTCCTCACCGTGCGGCAGAGCGTCACCCGGTCCATGGCCCAGATGCCGGACAACCCCATGGCGCAGCAGCAGAAGATCCTGATGTACATCTCGCCGCTGTTCGCCATCTTCAGCCTCAACTTCCCCCTCGGCCTGATCCTCTACTGGGTCACCACCAACGTGTGGACGCTCGGCCAGCAACACTGGTTCTACAGCCGGCACCCGATGCCCCAGTACGACGCCAAGGGCAACGTGATCCCCGTGCCGCCGAAGCAGGGTCTGATCGCGAAGATTCGCAAGACACCCCCTGAGGAGCAGGCGCCGCCGCCCCCGCCGGAGCCTAAGATCATCAGGCAACAGCCGAGCCGGCAGTCCCGCAGCAAGCGCACCGGCAGCAAGAAGTCGTGAACACGAAGGAGAGGCCGGCCATGACCGAGGCCGAGCAGGAAAAGGCTCCTGATCTCAGCGCGCTGGAGCAGGAAGGCGAGATCGCTGCCGACTACGTCGAGGGCCTTCTCGACATCGCCGACATCGACGGCGACATCGACATGGACGTCGAGGGCGACCGCGCCCTGGTCTCCGTGGTCGGGCTCAAGGGCACGGAGCTGGTAGGGGCCGGGGGAGAGGTCCTGGAAGCGCTGCAGGAGCTGACCCGCCTGGCCGTGCACCGGCAGACCGGCGAGCGTTCCAGGCTGATGCTCGACGTGGCCGGCTACCGCGAGCGCCGCAGGGCAGAGCTGACCAAGCTCGGCACCGAGGTCGCCAACCAGGTCAGGGAACGCGGCGAGCCGAAGTCCCTGAACCCGATGACGCCGTTCGAGCGCAAGATCGTCCACGACGCCGTGGCGTCCGCCGGGCTCCGCAGCGAGTCGGAGGGCGAGGAGCCTCAGCGGTACGTCGTGGTCCTGCCTGCTTGACACGTTCCAACCGGCCGTCTGCCCGCCGCCTGAACGCGGGGCAGGCGGCCGTTCGCATGTTCGGCCGCCGATCCTGACCGGCGGCCACGTGGGCACTCCCGTCGACGCGCTCGGGCAGCGCGGCCCTCTGCGGTCCGGTGTCGGCCTCGGGACAGCCCGCTAGTCTTCCCCTGTGATCGCACATCTAGCCTTGGGTGAGGGACGATCTCCTGACGTCCTCGCGGTCCCGAGGGCGATCGGCGTCCGGCTTCGACCAAGCACCAAGAAAGGGCCACCGACCAGTGAGCGATGAGCTTCCGGAGCCGCCGGAGATAGCGCGCGACGTCTTCACCGGGGAGGCTTGGGGGCGTGCGAACACGTACGCCGAGCTGCTGGCGGGTCCTGGAGTCGTCCGCGGGCTGCTGGGTCCGCGGGAGGTGCCGCGGATCTGGGATCGCCACCTGCTCAACTGCGCGGTCGTGGCGGAGGTCGTGCCGCCTGACGTGCGCCTGGTGGACATCGGCTCCGGCGCCGGGCTGCCGGGGCTCGTGCTGGCGATCGTCCGTCCGGACATCACGGTCACGCTCCTGGAGCCGCTGCTTCGACGCACCGTGTTCCTGCAAGAGTGCGTCGACACGCTCAAGCTCGGCAACGTCGAGGTGCTGCGCGGGCGGGCGGAGGAGCTGGCGGGCAAACGCGAGTACGACGTCGCCGGCGCTCGTGCGGTGGCCCCGCTCGAACGCCTCCTCAGATGGGCCATGCCGCTGCTGTGCGAAGGCGGCGAGCTGATCGCCATGAAGGGGGAGCGTGCCGCGGGCGAGCTGGCCGAGGCGGAGGCCGAATTGCGCGCCACCGGGGCCCGAACGGCTGAGCTCGTGACCGTCGGGCGCGGTAAGGTCGAGCCGCCTGCAACATTGGTTCGGGTGGTAGCGGGTCGCGCGCCGGAGCGAGCCGGGCGGCGACGAAGGAGGTGACGGTTGTGCCAGTCGCGTCAAGCGGTCTTGGCTGGCCGGACAGCCGTCCGTCCGAGAGTCCAACCGGAGTTGGCTGGCCCGAAATGGGCGTGTCGCGAGAGTCAATTCCCGGCACCGGCACGCCACTCGTTGAAAGGATGGCCATCGTGACCCAGACCCCCCTGAACCCCGGTGAATCGCCGTTGGTACGAGAGGCGCTCAGCTCAGTGGTTTCACGTGAAACATCCGCAACCCAGACGGCCGTCCAGTCCGGCGAGAGCCCCACTGGTGGCGACGGCACCTGGCCGCGCCCGGCCAAGACGAGGGTGATCGCGGTGGCCAACCAGAAGGGCGGCGTAGGCAAGACCACCACCTCGGTCAACATCGCCGCCGCCCTGTCGATGCACGGCCAGCGAGTTCTCGTGGTCGATCTTGACCCTCAGGGCAACGCTTCCACGGCGCTGGCCACGGAGCACCGTGGCGACGTTCCTGATGTCTATCAGGTGCTTGTGGACGACCTACCCATGGCCGACATCGTCAAGCAAGTGCCCGACATGCCCAACCTCTATTGTGCTCCGGCGACCATCGACCTGGCGGGTGCGGAGATCGAGCTGGTCTCTCTGGTGGCGAGGGAAGCCCGCCTCCGGCGCGCGCTGG
The DNA here is from genome assembly GCF_004349015.1 of Nonomuraea diastatica. Classification (NCBI taxonomy): domain Bacteria; kingdom Bacillati; phylum Actinomycetota; class Actinomycetes; order Streptosporangiales; family Streptosporangiaceae; genus Nonomuraea; species Nonomuraea diastatica. The sequence goes on along the minus strand of NZ_SMKP01000078.1, from coordinate 2,169 downwards.
CGGCCTACGATGCGATCGACCTCGACTACATCGTCATCGACTGCCCGCCGTCCCTGGGGCTCCTGACGGTGAACGCCTTGGTGGCCGCGGACGAGGTCATGATCCCCATCCAGTGCGAGTACTACGCGCTGGAGGGCCTCGGCCAGCTCCTCAGGAACGTCGACCTGATAAAGGCGCACCTCAACCCGACTCTCAACCTGTCGACGATCGTTCTCACGATGTACGACGGCCGCACCCGGCTGGCCTCGCAGGTGGCGGACGAGGTGCGGGCCCACTTCGGCGAAACGGTGCTCAACACGGTCATCCCGCGCAGCGTCCGCCTGTCGGAGGCGCCCAGCTACGGTCAGTCGGTCATGACCTACGACCCGGGGTCCAGCGGTGCGATGGCCTATATGGACGCCGCCCGGGAAATCGCCCACCGCGCCACGGTCGCCTGAACTTCGCGCCATCCCGCAGGACGTGGTTGCCGCGCCTCGATCGGTCGGACGGCCTCTCAACGTCGTACGAGCGCACCGCACCCGCTCACGTCACCTCCACGGAACCGTACACGCCCGCCCGCCTCTCTTCCGCCCGGTACGCCAGGCGTCGCGCAGGGGCCAGCCGATATGCAACGGCCCACCCGGCAGGGACGGCCGATCCGGCGGAGCGGGCCGATCCGGCGTGCGGCGGCCCGGTAGAGGGGATCGACCTGACAGGTGAGGGCTGACCCCTGCGTGCGGCGGCTCAGGGATATCCGGCTCTTACCGCGAGCTTCCCCAGGCTCGTGGCAATCACCGTGACGTCATGTTGGCTTTCGGTGGGGCCGGGGCAGGAGCGTGAGATCGTGAGGGCGGTCATGAGTTGGGCAGATTTGTGATCGTCTCGGGGTAAATCCAACGGGACGGTGTGTGGCGAGCGGACACTCCGTCCGGCGCACAACGGTAACCTCTCCAGGAGTGACCGGAATCGACCGGCTGGATGAGGAGACGCAGTGAGTCAGCAGCGGCGGGGATTGGGCAAGGGGCTCGGGGCGCTCATCCCGACCGGTCCCATCGTTGACGGCACGGGGGCGGTTCCGTCCTCGGCCAACGGGTCAACGGCGGAGACGGGCCCGAAGCCGGTCGCCGGGGCGTACTTCAAGGAGATCGCCCTGGAGGTGATCGTTCCCAACCCGCGCCAGCCCCGTGAGGTCTTCGACGGCGAACGCCTTGAGGAGCTTGCGAAGTCCATCCGTGAGGTGGGGCTCCTGCAGCCGATCGTGGTGCGGTCGGTCGGTGGCGGGCAGTACGAGCTGATCATGGGGGAGCGGCGCTGGCGGGCGTGCAAGCAGGTCGGTCTCGACCCGGTCCCCGCGATCGTCCGCAACACGCAGGACACCGACCTCCTGCGGGACGCGCTCATCGAAAACCTTCAGCGTGAGCAGCTGAACCCGCTGGAAGAGGCCGCAGCGTACCAGCAACTTCTTGACGACTTCCAGGCGACGCACGACCAGCTGGCACAGAAGGTGGGCCGCTCTCGTTCCCACATCACCAACACCCTCCGCCTGCTGAACCTCCCGCCCGAAATCCAACCCAAGGTGGCCGCCGGTGTCATCAGTGCCGGCCACGCGCGGGCTCTGCTCGGGTTGAGCTCCGTAGAGGAGCAGATCCAGCTCGCTCAGCGGATAGTGGCGGAGCTCCTATCGGTACGTGCAGTGGAAGAGATCGTCGCCATGGGGAGCGCTCAGGCCGCCCAGAAGGCTCCCCGCGAACGCCAGACCTCCAAGCCCACCGCCCCCGGGCTCACCCATCTCGCCGACCGCCTCTCCGACCATTTCGAGACCAAAGTCAAAGTCGATCTGGGACGCCGTAAGGGCCGCATCGTCGTGGAGTTCGCGACGATCGATGACCTTGAGCGCATCATCGACACCATGGCCCCAGAGGCCGTCCGGGCGATGCGGGACGCGCAGGAGTGACCCGACGGTTGTTTCACGTGAAACCACGCCAAGCCCGATGCGCTGTTTCACGTGAAACACTCGGCCCCGCTTCACGCGTCCGGGGGCGGGTCGGTCGTCACAGTCCCGCTGTGCTTCAGGCGCTGGAAGCGCCCGTGAGCGATAAATCCTCGCAGAGTCGGACCGCGTGACCCTCACCCTCCAGCCACCGGGATAATCCTCGACGCGGGGACGCGGGGACGCGGGGACGCGGGGAC
>NZ_SMKP01000488.1:0-312 GCF_004349015.1 Nonomuraea diastatica | reverse complement strand
GAATTCCGCCACTCGGCGCTGACCCACCTGGGCGAGGCGGGCACCAGCCTGCTGATGCTGATGGCCAAATCCCGGCACAAGAAACCGGAGAACCTGCGGCGCTACTTCAAGCCCTCACCGGACGCCATCGCCGAGATCACCAGCCTGCTCGCCCCTCGGACCAGCGGCTGACCTGCCTCGACTTGCTCAACCAAGTCACCGGGGTTGGTATCCGCTGCGACGTCACGAAATGATCAGCGGCGAGGCCGGTCGTGAGCCCGACGCGTTCTTGGAGCCATGAGCACGTAACCAAGTCTGGTGCCGGGGGCGGTC
>NZ_SMKP01000487.1:0-316 GCF_004349015.1 Nonomuraea diastatica | reverse complement strand
ATGGCCACGAACGCGGCCGGGACCATGTAGCCCGGAAGCTCGGCCGCAAGATGATCACGCAGACCGGCCGCGTCCACCCCGTCACCGACGTAGTAGGCGACCAGATCCCTGCTCACCACCGCCTGCGACACACCCGGCACCCGCAGCAAAGCCGCCTCGACCTCACCCAACTCCACCCGGTAGCCGCGAACCTGCACCTGATCGTCGTTACGGCCCACGAACTCCAGATCACCGCTCGCGCTCCACCGGGCCACATCACCAGTGCGATACATCCGCTCCCCGCCACCGGCGAACGGATCGGCCACGAACCGCGACG
>NZ_SMKP01000486.1:0-318 GCF_004349015.1 Nonomuraea diastatica | reverse complement strand
GCCATAGGTCATCCCCCGGCCCTCGTGAACCACCGCGACCGCATCCGGAGACTCCTCGATCCGCGCCCACACCCACGCATCAACCGTCGCCACACCCGGCGACGGCACCTCGACCTGCGGATTGAAACCATCCAACAGCCTGCAACGCTCGGCCACAGGCAACACATCCAACTCGGCCAGCACACGATTCTCGGCGGTCAACTCGGTGAGAGCCTGAACCAGCAACGCACACACCTGACCCGGATCAATCGCCGCCTGCACCTGCGCCGTCACCGCGAACCCGGTTCCCGTGTCGTCGACGGAGACCGTGACCGGGTA
>NZ_SMKP01000485.1:0-326 GCF_004349015.1 Nonomuraea diastatica | reverse complement strand
GAGGTCTCCCGCCCTGTGAAGGGGTAAGGCTCCCGGTAGACGACCGGGTTGATAGGCCGGGTGTGGAAGCATGGTAACGTGTGGAGCTGACCGGTACTAATAGGCCGAGGACTTGACCACAAAGCATTTTGTTCGGTGTGTGCGGCGCTCTGTTGCTCTTCGTTGGGTTCGGAGCTGCGCCGTGTCGAATGAGGTTAGAGGTTTTGCTCGCGTCCACTAGGCAATTCTGAGACAGCAAGCGGTTGTGTTTGTTGGTTTCATGGGGTTACGGCGGTTATGGCGGGAAGGAAACACCCGGTTACATTCCGAACCCGGAAGTTAAGCTT
>NZ_SMKP01000484.1:0-334 GCF_004349015.1 Nonomuraea diastatica | reverse complement strand
GATTCCGTCCGGTCCGACTCGACTTCCTCGCCGCCCTCGACGAGCCCGCACTGCGGCAGGTCCTGCCATGCTCAGGCACCCGCGCGGGCGGGCACCGGCCCCCGCGGTGGGTGGTGACCCGCCTGCCGCGTTGCAGACGCCACCACCCCACCGCGGGATCACCTCATCAGTCCCAGGTGGGGTCGCGTCGCATAGCCCACACCTCCCTTCAGGGCAGGACGCCGTCCGCCGGTTGCGGACGGCACGAATCCCGGCTCGTACGTCCGGCGCCTTGGGCGTGGTCGCGCCATCGACGCGCCCACCAAGCCCGCCGCGATCGCCAGAGCGCCGGGTT